>NZ_JAHVCI010000007.1:0-104059 GCF_019265565.1 Cellulomonas sp. PS-H5 | reverse complement strand
GGCGTCGGCGGCCGGCGCGACCTCGGCGGGCGCAGCCTCGGCGGCAGGCGCACCGGCCTCCTCCGCGGCGGCCGCCTCGGCCGCCTTCTGCGCGGCGGTCTTGCGCGGCGCCCGGCGGCGCACCGGCTTGGCGGGCGCCTCCTGCGCGGGAGCGGCGGCCTCCGCGCCGTCGCCGACCGTGAAGTCCAGCGTGTCGGCCGCGGGCTCCGCGGCCTTGGTGGCCCGCGTGGCGCGGGTCCGGGTGGTGCGCTTGCGGGCGGGCGCAGCGGTCTCGGCCGGCGCGTCACCACCCGTCTGCGCTGCGGTGGTGGTGCTGTCCGAGGTGTTGTCGAGCGTCACGCGCGGTGCTCCTGCACGCCCGGGTACGCCGGCCACACGCTCGGCGCCCATCGGGCCGTCGGTCGTCGCTCGCGGGTCCGCGGCGACGGAAGTCGTCGGTGTCGGCCGCTGCACGGGCGTTCGGCGCCATCGCCTGCCTGGCCGCGCGATCCCCTGGGTCGGGGTCGGCCGGCCGGCGGCGCCTGGCAGCGCGATGCGCTGGTGCGGCGAGCACGGTGGCGCCCGGGGTGTGTGGATCCCGGGAGACCGCAGTCAGTATCGCACAGAGGTCCGCGGGACGTGCGGTAGGTCACGCTCGTGAAACCAGTCACAACGAGACGACATCGCGTCAGATCGCGGGACCTTTGTCCTACGCTTGTGAATCGGGGCGCAATACCGTCGACGGGCGGCCCTGACCTGGGCCGTTCGACCCTCCCCCAGTCAGTCGCGCCCCCACCACCACTCGCCTCAGCACCTGGACGGACACCCCCGTGGAAGCCCTCGACCTGGCACGCTGGCAGTTCGGTGTCACCACCGTCTACCACTTCATCTTCGTCCCGCTGACGATCGGTCTGACCCCGCTCGTCGCGATCATGCAGACCATCTGGGTCCGCACCGGCAACGAGACCTGGCTCCGCCTCACCAAGTTCTTCGGCAAGCTCATGCTGATCAACTTCGCGATCGGCGTGGCGACCGGCATCGTGCAGGAGTTCCAGTTCGGCATGAACTGGTCCGAGTACTCCCGGTTCGTCGGCGACGTCTTCGGCGCCCCGCTCGCCATGGAGGCCCTCGCCGCCTTCTTCGTGGAGTCGACGTTCCTCGGCCTGTGGATCTTCGGCTGGGACAAGCTCCCCAAGAAGATCCACCTGGCGTCGATCTGGGCGGTCGCGATCGCGACCAACCTCTCCGCCTACTTCATCCTCGCCGCGAACTCGTGGATGCAGCACCCGGTCGGCACGACCTTCAACACCGAGACCGGCCGCGCCGAGATGACCGACGTCGTCGCGGTGCTCACCAACAGCACGCTGCTGGCGGCGTTCCCCCACACCGTCACCGCCGCGTTCCTCACGGCCGGCACCTTCGTCGCGGGCATCGCCGCCTGGTGGATGGTCCGGCTCGTGCGCAACGGCGACAGCGAGAAGGCCCGCACGGTCTACCGCCCGGCCGTCATGCTCGGCGTGTTCACCATGCTGATCTCGGGCGTCGGCCTCGGCATCACCGGCCACGCGCAGGGCCAGCTCATGTTCGAGCAGCAGCCCACCAAGATGGCCGCCGCCGAGGCGCTGTGCGAGACCGAGGACGGCGCGGCCTTCTCGATCCTCGCGATCGGCGACCTGACGAACAACTGCGACGGCGTCGCGCACCTCATCAGCATCCCGGGCCTGACCTCCTTCCTCGCGAACAACGACTTCACGTCGCGCATCGAGGGCGTCAACGACCTGCAGGAGCGCTACGAGGAGCAGTACGGCGAGGGCGTCAACTACATCCCCGACCTCACCGTCACGTACTGGGCGTTCCGCCTCATGATCGGCCTGGCCGCCGGCTCGGTGGCGCTCGCGCTGGCCGCGCTGTGGTTCACGCGCAAGGGCCGGGTCTCGGACAACAAGTGGCTCGCCCGCATCGCGATCTGGGCCATCCCGACCCCGTTCCTGGCCTCGTCGTTCGGCTGGATCTTCACCGAGATGGGCCGCCAGCCCTGGGTGGTCTACCCGGCACCGGGGGGCGTGGACGGCGTCTGGCTGCTCACCGAGCGCGGCGTCTCCGAGGTGGTCAGCCCGACCACCGTGGTCATCTCGATGGTCGCTTTCACGCTCGTGTACGGCGTGCTGGCGGTGTTCTGGTTCCGCCTGATGAAGCGGTACGCCGTCGAGGGCGTCGCGGACACCGAGAAGGACTACAGCACGGACAACCCCGACAACCGGCCCGACCCGAGCGACCCCGACGCGGCCGAGCGCCCGCTGTCGTTCGCGTACTGAGAGGAGGCGGCCATGGATCTCCCGCTCATCTGGTTCGTGCTCATCGCGGTCCTGTGGACCGGCTACCTCGTGCTCGAGGGCTTCGACTTCGGCGTCGGCATGCTGCTGCCGTTCCTCGGCCGCAAGGACAAGGACCGCCGGGTCATGATCAACACCATCGGCCCCGTCTGGGACGGCAACGAGGTGTGGCTCATCACCGCCGGCGGCGCGACCTTCGCCGCGTTCCCCGAGTGGTACGCGACCCTGTTCTCCGGCTTCTACCTGCCGCTCCTGCTCATCCTGGTCGGCCTGATCTTCCGGATCGTGTCGTTCGAGTGGCGCGGCAAGATCAACACCGACACCTGGCGCGCCTGGGCCGACCGCGGCATCATGCTCGGCTCGTACATCCCGGGCATCCTCTGGGGCGTGGCGTTCGCCAACCTGGTGCGCGGCGTCGAGCTCGACGCGAACCACCAGTACGTCGGCGGCTTCTGGGCGCTGCTCAACCCGTTCGCCCTCCTGGGCGGCGCGGTGACGGCCCTGCTGTTCGTCACGCACGGCGCGATCTTCCTGGCGCTCAAGACCTCGGGCGACATGCGCGAGCGCTCCGGCGTCCTCGCCGCCCGGCTGGCGCCGATCACGCTCGTGGTCGCCGCGGCGTGGGCCGTGTGGGCGCAGCTCGCCTACTCGGTCACCTGGACCTGGGCCGCCGTGGCGCTCGCCGCCGTCGGGCTGCTCGCGGTGGTCGTCACCACCCGCGCGCGCCGCGAGGGCTGGGCGTTCGTGTGGTCGTCCGTGGTCATCGTCGCGGCCGTCGTGCTGATCTTCGGCTCGATGTACCCGGACGTCATGCCGGCGTTCGACCCGGCGAACTCGCTGACCATCCGCAACGCGTCCTCCACGGACTACACGCTGACGATCATGACCTGGGTGGCCGTGATCCTCACGCCGGTCGTCCTGCTCTACCAGGGCTGGACGTACTGGGTGTTCCGCAAGCGCATCTCGGCCGAGCACATCCCGGAGCACACCGGGCTGACGTTCGCCGCGGTGCTGCCGACGACCGGCGCGTCCACGGGCCACGGGGGCACCTCCCCCGACGGCTCCACCCGCGCCTGAGGGACGATCGACCGCGTGAAGCCGCTCGACCCGCGCCTGCTCCGGTACGCCCGCGCCGCCCGGGGGTACCTGGCCCTGACCGTCGCCCTCGGGCTGGTCACGGCCGGCCTGGTGATCGCCCAGGCGATCCTGCTCGCGCAGGTCCTCGCCGCCGCCGCGCACGACGGAGCCACGCTGCCCGACCTGCTCCCGCGGGTCGGGTGGCTGGCCGCCGTCGTCGCGGCGCGGGCCCTCGCCGTCGGCGTGCAGGAGCGGTACGCGCACCGGGCGGCGACCCGCGCGGTCGCCGAGCTGCGCGAGCAGGTCGTCGCCCGGGCGGCGGCGCTCGGGCCCCGCTGGCTGGCCGAGGGCGAGGGCGCGCGGGTCGTCACGCTGGCGACCCGCGGGCTCGACGCCCTCGAGCCCTACTTCGTGAAGTACCTGCCACAGCTCGTGCTGTCGGCCACCGTCACGCCCGCGGTGCTGGTCGTGATCCTCGACCTCGACTGGGTGTCCGCCGCCATCGCCGCGGGGACGATCCCGCTGGTCCCGATCTTCATGGTCCTCATCGGGCACCTCACCCAGGGCCGCTCCGAGCGCAGCCTCCGGGTCATGCAGCGCCTCGGGTCCCAGGTGCTCGACCTCGTCGCCGGGCTGACGACGCTCCGCGCGTTCGGGCGGGAGCGCGGCCCGGCGAAGCGGGTGCAGGCGCTCGGCGACGCCCACCGGCGCGCCACGATGGGCACGCTCCGGGTCGCCTTCCTGTCCGGCATGGTGCTGGAGCTCCTCACCACCCTGGCCGTCGCCCTGGTCGCCGTCGGCATCGGCCTGCGGCTGGTCTACGGCCACCTCGACCTGACGACCGGGCTCGCCGTGCTGGTGCTCGCCCCCGAGGTGTACCTCCCGCTCCGCCAGGTCGGCGCGCAGTTCCACGCGTCCACCGACGGCGTCGCCGCGGCCGACCAGGTGTTCCGGGTCCTCGAGACCCCCGTCCCGCCCGCGGGCGCCACCCCCGCCCCCGACCTGCGCGGCGCAACCGTCCGGCTGCGTGGCGTCACCGTCCGCGCGCCGGGCCGCGACCTGCTCGCGCCCGCCGGCCTGGACCTCGAGCTCGCACCCGGCCGCACCGTCGCCGTCACCGGCCCGAGCGGCGCGGGCAAGTCCACCACCGTCGACGTGCTCCTCGGCCTGCTCCGGCCGGACGCCGGCGCCGTCGAGCTCGTCGGCGCCGACGGCCGCGTCGTGCCGCTCGCCGACGTCGACCCCGGCACGTACTGGCCGCAGGTCGCCTGGCTGCCGCAGCGGCCCGTGCTCGACCCGGCGTCCGTCAGCCGGCTCGTGTCCGGCGCCGAGGACGCCGAGCTCGACCCCGCCGCGCGCACCCGCCGCGACGAGGCAGCCGCCCTCACCGGGCTGGACGCGGTCGTCGCGGACCTGCCAAACGGCTGGGACACCGACCTCGGCCGCGGCGGGGCGGGGCTCAGCGTCGGCCAGCGCCAGCGCGTCGCCCTGACCCGGGCCCTGCTGTCGGACGCGCCGCTGGTCGTCCTCGACGAGCCCACGGCGCACCTCGACGCCGCCGGCGAGCGCGTCGTGCTGGCGACCGTGGGGGCGCTGCGGGCCGCCGGGCGCACCGTGCTGCTGGTCGCGCACCGGCCGTCGCTGATCGCGCTCGCCGACGAGGTGGTCACGGTGCGGTCCGCGCCGCTGCCCGCCGCCGACCGGGCGGACACGGACGAGGCGGGTGCGGGCGAGGCGGACGCGGACCGGGCGCACGCCGACCGTCCCGCCGGCGACCCGGACCGGGCCCCGAGCGCCGGCGCGGCCGTCGCCCGCCTCGGCGCCGCCGAGTCCGCCCTCGTCACCACCGCCGGCGTGTCCGGCACCGCCCCGGCCCCCGGGGAGGGCGACCGATGAGCACCGCGACCACCGACCCGCGCGCCGCGGCCGATCGCGCCGCCGGCGCGGCCGCGGGCGCCACCCCCCGCGGCCCGCTCGCCCGCCGCCTCGCCGCCGACCCGCTGTGGCGCGCCGTGCGCCTGCTCGACGTCGATCCCCGCCGGGTGGCGCTGGCCGTCGTCCTGGGCGTGGCGGCCCTCGGCTCGGCGGTCGCGCTGGCCGCCGTCTCCGCCTGGCTCATCACCCGCGCCGCGCAGATGCCGCCCGTGCTCGAGCTGTCCGTGGCGACCGTCGCCGTCCGCGCGTTCGGCATCGGCCGCGGCCTGTTCCGCTACCTGGAGCGGCTGGTCTCGCACGACGTCGCCCTCCGGGGCATGGCCCGGCTGCGTACGACGCTGTACGAGCGGCTCGCCGCGGGCCGCCCCGGCGCCACGCTCGGCCTGCGGCGCGGCGACCTGCTCGCCCGGGTGGGCGCCGACGTGGACGCCGTCGGCGACGTCGTCGTCCGGGGCCTGCTGCCCGCCGCGGTCGCCGCCGTGCTCGGCCTGGGCACCGTCGTCGCGATGGGGCTGTTCCTGCCCGCCGCCGGCCTGACGCTCGCGGTGTGCCTCGTGCTCGCCGGGGTGGTCGCGCCGTGGCTCGCCCAGCGCGCCGCCCGGGCGACCGAGCAGCGCGCCGCCGACGCGCGCGCCGAGATGGCCGCCACCTCCCTCGGCCTGCTCGAGGACGCCGGCCCGCTCGCGGTGCAGGGCCGCACCGGCACGGAGCTCGCCCGGCTGCGCGCCGCCGACGCCGACCTGGCGCGCGCGACCGACCGCGGCGCCGGACCCGCCGCCCTGGCCGCCGGCCTCGGCAACCTCGCCGTCGGGATCGCCGTGCTCGCGGCGCTGCTCGTCGGCGTGCCGGCCCTGGCCGCCGGCCACATCGCCGAGGTCGACCTCGCGGTCATCGTGCTGACGCCGCTCGCCGCGTTCGAGGCGACGAGCGTCCTCCCGGCCGCCGCGATCCAGCTCCACCGCTCCCGCGTCGCGGCGGCCCGGCTGATGGCCGTCCTCGACGACGCGGCGACGCCGGACGAGGGCGCGGCGTCCGTGGGTGCGGCGTCCGTGGGTGCGGCGTCCGTGGGTGCGGTCGCCCGCGACGCCGATGCCCCCGCCACGGCGACCCCCGATCGCTCCGCCTCCGACGCCCCCGCGACCGACGCCCCGGCTCCCGGGCTCCCCCTCCCTACCCTCGCCGGATACGCCACCGCGCCGCCGGCCTCCGCCCGCCTCACCGCCCGCGGCCTCGCCGTCGGCTGGCCAGGCCGCGCCCCGGTCGTCACCGGGCTCGACCTGGACCTGGCGCCGGGCCGCAGCGTGGCCGTCGTCGGCCCGTCGGGCGTCGGCAAGACCACCCTGCTGCTGACGCTCGCCGGCTTCCTGCCCCCGCGGGCGGGCGAGCTGCTCCTCGACGGCATCCCGCTGGCCGAGGTCGACCCGACCGTCCGGCTGGCGCGGCTCGCACTGACCACCGAGGACGCGCACATCTTCGAGACCACCGTGCTGGAGAACCTGCGGGTCGCCCGCGGGGACGCGACGCCCGACGACACCCGGGCCGCCCTGGACCGCGCGGGGCTGGGCGACTGGCTCGCGGGCCTGCCGGACGGCGTCGACACCGCGCTCGGCCCGGACGCCCGCAGCGTGTCCGGCGGCGAGCGCCGGCGGCTGCTCCTGGCCCGCTCGCTGCTCGCGACGGCGCCGCTGCTGCTCGTCGACGAGCCGGCCGAGCACCTGGACCCCGCGACCGCCGACCGCCTGGTGGGCGACCTGCTGGCGGCCCCGCGCGACGCCGCCCCCTCCCCCGCCGGCGCCGCCGGGCCGCTCGACGACGCGGCCGCGCGCGGTGTCCTCGTCGTCACGCACCGGCTCGCCCCGCTCGAGGCGGCGGACGAGGTGCTGGTCCTGCGCGAGGGCCGGGTCGCGGCGCGCGGGACGCACGCGCACCTGCTGGCCACCGACGCCCAGTACGGTGAGGCGCACGCCAGCGAGCAGGACGAGGGTGGGACGACGAGCACATGGCCGACGAGCTGACCGGACGCCAGGACGCGGCGCCCCACGACGCCGCACCGCGGGACGCCGCACCGCAGGACCCCGCACCGCAGGACCCCGCGCTCCGGGGCACCGCGCCGCACGACCCGCACGCGCCCGCCCGGCGCGAGCCGGGACCCCGCCCGCAGGACGCGGCCGCCGCCGAGCAGCGCGCCGCCGCCCTCGGCGTCGCCGCCCCGACCTACGGCCCCGGCGTCACGACCACCATCCACGTCCGCGAGCCCGGCGGGCGTTCGCACCTCGAGCTCGGCACCGCGTCCGAGACCGGCGACGAGCTCGCCGACCTGCTCGACGCCGTGCTGTCCGTGGCCTCGGGCCTGGACCTGCCGGGCGTGCTCGAGCGGTTCGTCCGGGTCTCCGTCGAGCTGACGGGCGCGACGTACGGGGCGATCAACGTCCTCGACTCCCGCGGCGAGTCCACGACGTTCGTGCAGACCGGCGTCCCCGCGGCCGCCGCCGCGATGATGGGTCACCCGCCGCACGCCCGCGGCGTCCTCGGGCACATCCCGGTCCACGGCGTCCTCAAGCTGGACGACCTCACGGAGCACCCCGCGTTCCAGGGCTGGCCCGCGGGTCACCCCTCGATGGGGTCCTTCCTCGGCGCCTCGGTGCGCGTGCGGGACCAGGTGTACGGCTACCTGTACCTGTCGGAGAAGGACGGCGGCTTCACCGACAAGGACGCCACCACCGTCATCGCGCTCGCCGCCACGGCCGGCGTCGCCGTCGCGAACGCCCAGCTGTTCGCCGAGGGCGCCCGCCGCGAGCACTGGCTGCGCGCGGGCCAGGACATCACCACCATGCTGCTGTCCGGCGCCGACGAGGAGGACGCGCTCGCGCACATCGCCGCGACCGCCCGGGACGTCGCCGACGCGGACGCCGCCGCGCTCGCCCTGCCCGGCGTCGGCGGCGAGCTGCTCATCGAGCTCGCCGACGGCCACAACGCCGACGCGCTCGTCGGCGCGCAGCTCACCCCGGGCGGGCCGACCTGGTCGGTCATGGAGGAGGGCCAGGGGCTGATCATCGACTCCCTCGCCCGGTCCAGCCGGATCACCGTGCCGGCGATGCGCGCGTTCGGCTCCGCCCTCTTCGCCCCGCTGCAGACCTCGGGCCGGGGTGTCGGCGTGCTGATCCTGCTCAGGAAGGTCGGCACGCTGGCCTTCGACGGGGGCGACCTGGCGACCGCGGAGTCGTTCGCGTCCCAGGCCGCGCTGGCGTTCGTGCTCGCGGAGGCCCGGCACGCCCAGGACCAGGCGGCGCTGCTGGACGAGCGCGAGCGGATCGCCCGCGACCTGCACGACCTGGCGATCCAGCAGCTGTTCGCCACCGGCATGCAGCTCGAGACCGTGCGCCGCCGGGCGTCCCGCGGCGTCGACCCGTCCGAGCTGACCAGCATCGTCGAGGAGGCCCTCGACAACGTCGACGCCTCCGTGCGGCAGATCCGGCAGATCGTCTACGCGCTGCGCGACCCGGACGCCGCGACCGGCATCGTCGAGCGGCTGCGCCGGGAGGCCTCGCTGGCCCGCACCGGGCTCGGGTTCGCGCCCTCGCTCATCGTCCTGCTCGACGGCGAGTCCGTGCCGGATGGCGACTACATCGTCGCGGACCTCATCGACGAGCGGATCGGCCCCGACCGCACCGACGACGTCGTCGCCGTCGTCCGCGAGGGCCTGGCGAACGCCGCCCGGCACGCGCACGCGTCCTCGGTCGCCGTGCGCGTGACCGTCCGCGGCGCGGGCCCGCTCGGCACCGTGCACGTCGAGGTCGAGGACGACGGGGCCGGCCTGCCCGCGACCCGCGACCGCCGCTCCGGGACGGGCAACCTGGCCGCGCGCGCCCGGCAGCACGGCGGGACGTTCTCGCTCGGGGTCGCGCCCGGCGGGCAGGGGACGCTGCTGTCCTGGGAGGTCCCGCTCGGCTGAGCGCGCCCTGGGTGCGCCCGCTCGTGCGGCTCCTCGAGCGGGTGTCGAGTCGTCCACAGGTGGCGTCGTCGTGCGTCGTCCCCAGGGCGTGGTCCGGTCGCCGGGGTCGTGTCGGTGGCCGTCGGTAGTGTCGTTCCATGGCATCTGACCTGCAGGAACACCCCGACGGCGACCCGGTCGCCGCCGTCGTGCTGCCGGTCTACGGGCCCGACGGGACGTGCCTGACGGACTTCGGCCCGGACCCCGTCGTGGCGGCCGGTGGCGCGCCTCGGACCGGTGAGCAGCGGCAGGTCGAGGCGATCGCGGCGTGCCCGCCGGGGCCAGAGCTGGACGCCTGGCTGCGAGGGCTGGACCTGCGGGTGCTGTCCTCGAAGATCCTGGTCGAGGTGATCGCCGCGCAGGACCGGGTCGAGAGTCATCAGCACGCCCGCAAGCTGGCCATGGTCGCCGAGCTCGCCTCCCGGGACGAGATGAGCCCGCAGTGGTCCCCTCTGGCCGGTGCGCCCCCGACGCAGGCCTGCGTGGCCGGCGACGAGCTCCAGATGCGCCTCGGGTGGCCGCGGGTCACCGCGACCAAGACCGTGCACCGGGCCCTGGTGCTCGACGGGATGCTCGGCGCGACCCGGCAGGCGTTGGAGGTCGGGCACCTCGACCCCGCCAAGGCCCAGGTCCTGACCGCCGAGCTGGCGGACGTGTCGTTCCAGGTCGCGCACGCCGTGGAGGACGCGGTCCTGCCCGAGGCCGACCAGTGCTCGGTCGCCGAGCTCCGGCAGCGGGTGGCGCGGGAGATCCGGTTGGTCGACCCCGAGGGCGCCGCGAGTCGCCGGGAGCGCGCCCGGTGCACCAGGAAGGTCTCCCACCCCCGGCCGCAGCCGGACGGCATGGCCTCGATGTGGCTGGTCCTGGACGCGGCGGACGCGCTGCGCGTCGACGGCGTCCTGACCCACGCCGCGAAGACCGCCAAGGCGCTGGGTGACGACCGGACCCTGGACCAGCTGCGCGCGGATGGTCTGCGCGACCTGGTGGTCGGGGACGTCCCCGCGTCGGATGGTCCGGCGTTCGAGGTCCACCTGTCCCCGGGCCTGCCGGTGCCGCCGGAGCCGCGACGGTCGTGGAACGGGGCGACCATGACCGACCGGGACGGTGCGCTGCTCACCCGCCCGGTCGAGCCGATCCCGATCGCCACCCTCACCCCGCTCGACGACCCCGCCGCCGCCACCGCCACCGCCGCCGCCACCGCCACCGACGCAGTCGCCGGCGTGGGCCAGCCTGCCTCGCCGGGCGGAGCACTGGATGTACCGCCAGGGGCCGCCACCGACACCGAGGGTGAGGGCGAGGTCGAGCCCGACACCGTCGCGACCGCGCCGAGCGCCCGGACCGAGCGCATGGCGTCCGGCGCACCGGCCGGGGCCACCGGGCCCAGCGCGCCGACCGGGACCACTGCAACCGCCCTCGGCCTCAGCGCCGCACCCGCGCCCGCACGTCGCGGCTGCACCCGCTGCTCGGGCCGTCCGGGTGCCGAGGTCCGGATCACGATCCCCGCCTCGACCCTGCTCGGCCTGGACGACCAGACCGCCCACCTCGACGGCCACGGCCCCATCGACGCCGTCCAGGCCCGGGCGCTGGCGATCGGCGGGGTCTGGCAGCGGGTCGTCACCGACCCAATCACCGACCGGGTCCTGGACGTCGGACGAGAACGCTACCGACCACCCGCCGCCCTCGCCGACCTCATCCGCATTCGCGACAAGACCTGCGCGGCACCCGGCTGCAGGGTCCCGGCCTGCGCCTGCGAGCTGGACCACACCACGGAGTTCCACCCCCAACCGGGTGGCGACCCCGACGCGCCCCTGGGTCGCACCGACGCCGACAACCTCGGACTGGTCTGCCACCGGCACCACCGCCTGAAGACGGACGGCGGCTTCCGGCTGCGCCAGATCAGCCCCGGGCTGTTCGAGTGGCTCACCCCCACCGGCCACCGGTACCTCACCAGACCCGGCACCGGGCAGTGCCACGACGCGACCGCCGACCCGTACGACGAGCCGCCCCCGTTCTGAGGAGCCCCTGTCCCGGCCCGGCAGCCCTGCTGCTCGGGCGGCTCACGGGGCCGCGCGCCAGGAGACGCGCGGCGCCAGCCCCGTCGTCAGGAGTGGTTGGTCTCCGCGCGCCAGCCGGAGTGCCGCCGCGCCGCGACCCAGGCCGCGACCTGCGTGCGGCGCTGCAGGCCCATCTTCGCGAGCAGCGACGTGATGTGGTTCTTCACGGTCTTCTCGGCGACGCCCAGGCGCTCGGCGATCTCCCGGTTGGACAGGCCGTCGCCGATGAGGTCGAGCACCTTGAGCTCGCTCGGCGTGAGGTTCTCGGTCGGGTCCTCGTGGCCGGCGCGCCGGCGGGTGACGGTCCGCTCGTCGAGCAGCGTGCGGCCCGCGGCCACCGCGCGCACGACGTCGGTGATCTCCGCGCCGCGGACGCTCTTGAGCAGGTACGCGGCGGCGCCGGCCTCGAGGGCGGCGGCCAGCGCGTCGTCGTCGTCGAACGACGTCAGCACGATCGCCCGCGCGGTCGGCAGGGTGGCCTTCACCTGGGTCATGAGGTCGATGCCGGTGCCGTCGGGCAGCTGCAGGTCGACCAGCAGGACGTCGGGGTGCACCAGCCCGGCGCGGCGGACGCCGTCGGCGACGGACCCGGCCTCGGCGACGACCTTCATGCCGTCGGCGCGCTCGACGACCTCGGCGATGCCGCGCCGCACGACCTCGTGGTCGTCGACGATCATCACCGAGATCTCCCCGGAGCGGGCCGGCTGGACTGCGCTGTTCGTGGCGGACACGCGGTCATCGTATCCAGCCCGGGCGACCGCGTCGGGCACCGGCGCACCGGCCCGTCGCGAGTTCCCCCGCTGGCAGGCGCACGGCGCCGCGGCCTCGAGGCGCGTCCCCTGGCGCGACGGCGCCGGGTGCGCCACGCTCCCGTCCATGACGACGGTGCTGCTGCCCTCCTCGATCCCCCTGTCCCCCACGCTCCCCGAGGGTGTCCGCGCCGCGACGTACGACGTGGAGCAGCCGGTCCCGGAGCACCTGGTGGACGCCGACGCGCTGGTCGCCTGGGGGAACCCGACCGCGCAGCTCGCCGACGCCGCGCGGCGGATGGGCCGGCTCCGCTGGGTGCAGACGCTCGCCGCCGGCCCCGACGCGGTGCTGAGCGCAGGATTCCCGCCGCACGTGACGATCACGTCCGGCCGGGGCCTCCACGACGGCCCGGTCGCGGAGCACACCCTCGCGCTGGTGCTCGCCGCGGCCCGCCGGCTGCCCGAGCTGGTGCGCGCGCAGGACCAGCACCGCTGGGCGGACGAGCTCGGCGGCATGCAGCGGCTGCCGCACGAGGGCGGGGAGTTCCGGTCGCTGTCCGGGGCGCGGGTGCTCATCTGGGGGTTCGGCTCGATCGCCGCCCGGCTCGCGCCGCTGCTCACGGTGCTCGGCGCGCAGGTCGTCGGGGTGGCGTCGCGCGCCGGGGAGCGGGCGGGCTACCCGGTCATCACGCCCGCGGAGGTGCCGCAGGCGCTGCCCGGCACCGACGTGCTCATCGGCATCCTCCCCGCCACGTCCGCGACCCGGCGCGCGCTCGACGCCGCGGTGTTCGCGCGGCTGCCCCGGCACGCCTGGGTGGTCAACGTCGGGCGCGGGTCGACGCTGGACGAGGAGGCGCTGCTGGCGGCGATCGCGGGCGGCCGCATCGCGGGCGCGGCGCTCGACGTGTTCGAGACCGAGCCGCTGCCGGCGTCCTCCCCGCTGTGGGACGAGCCGCGGGTGCTCATCACCCCGCACGCCGCCGGCGGCCGGCCGGTGGGCGCGGACACGCTGCTCACCGACAACATCGGCGCGTTCGAGCGCGGCGAGCCGCTGCGGAACGTCGTCCGGCGCTGACCGGCGGAGGGGCGACGCGGCGGGCCCCGGGCGCCGAACCGTCCAGTTGGTACAGTGGATTGCTCCCCGAGAAGAGGAGCACCTCGATGACCACCGCCGCGCCCACCCTGCGCGACCGCGTCGACCTGCTGCCCGTCGGCCCGGGCGACCCCGCCGGGCCCGATCCGCGCGAGACGGTCGCCGCCCTCGCGGTCGACGGCTGCCTGCTGGGGTTCTACGCCGGGGTGCACCCGCCGGACGACGGCTGGTGGGGCCGCGCGCTGACCGCCGTGGCCGACTACGCCGGCCTGCCGGCACCCCACCAGTGCGCGTCGAACCTGGACCTCGCGCTCGAGGCGGAGCCGTTCCGGGACGCGTCGCCGCTGACCGACGCGGTGCTGCGCCTGGTCCGCGAGGGCGGCACGGACGCGCTGACGCTGGACCGGGTCGCCGAGGAGAGCGGCCGGGACCCCGACTGGATCCTCAGCATGCACGGCTCGGTGCAGGAGCTGGTCGACGCCCTGGTGAGCCGGATCGCGGAGGAGGCGTTCGACGACCTGCTGCCCGCGCACGACGAGCCGGAGCTCCCGGAGCTGCTGGCGGCCTGCGCGAGCTCCGAGCGGGTCGTCGCGATGGTGCGGTTCCTCGCCCTGACGGGCGTCGAGCTGGCGCCGGGCGCGGTCGACACGACCCGGGCCGGGTCTCCGGTGGCGCGCGGCGAGCGGCTGCCGGACCGGGAGCTGGTCGCGGCGCTGGCGCTCGACGGCTGGACGCTCGGGTCGACGGCGCGGCGGTACCCGTGGCCGGAGGCCGTCAGCGCGGGCGTGGCGGCGGAGCTGCGGGCGCTGGCGGGCTGAGGCCGCGGCGCCGGGCCGCGGGCCGGGACGGTCGGCGTGCAGGTCGGACAGTCGGCCCGGCACGTCCGCCCCGTCGGCGCGCAGGGCGGACGCTCAGCGCCGTACGCCGGGACCGTCAGCCCGCGGGCGCCGGCTGGCAGACCGGGCAGAAGTGCGAGGAGCGGTTCATGAACGGCTCGCGCACGACCGGCGTGCCGCACCGCGGGCACGGCTCGCCCGCCTGCCCGTAGACGGCGAGCGAGCGGTCGAAGTACCCGGACGCGCCGTTGACGTTCACGTACAGGGCGTCGAAGCTCGTGCCGCCCTGGGCGAGCGCGTCGGACATCACCCCGGCGACGCCGTCGAGCACCCGCAGGGCGGTCGCCTGGTCGAGGTCGGCCGTGGGCGTCGCGGGGTGGACGCGCCCGCGCCACAGGCCCTCGTCGGCGTAGATGTTCCCGACCCCGGACACGACGCCCTGGTCGAGCACGGCGCGCTTGATCTGCGTCCTGCGGCGGCGGATCGCGCGGGCGACGGCCTCGCGGTCGACGGCCGGGTCGAGCAGGTCGCGGCCGATGTGCGCCACGGGGGCCGGCACCAGCGGCAGGTCCGAACCCGCGCCGCCCGGGCGCGCGTCCGGCGTGGGCAGCAGGTCGACGACGGACAGGTGGCCGAAGGTCCGCTGGTCGACGAAGTCGAGCGCACCCCCGTCGTCGAGGAGCAGCCGGACCCGCAGGTGGGTGTGCGCGCCGCCCTGCTCGACGTCGGCAGGCGTGCCGCGCACGAGCAGCTGGCCGCTCATGCCGAGGTGCGCGAGCAGCGCGTCGTCGGGGGTGGCGCCGGCGGCGCCGGGGTGGTCGAGCGGCAGCCACAGGAACTTGCCACGGCGCACGGCGGCGGTCAGCGTGCGGCCGGCCAGCCGCCCGGCGAGTTCGTCGGGGCCGGCGAGGTGGCGGCGGACGCTGTACGGGCGGCGGACCTCGACGGCGCGGACCGAGCGGCCCACGACGTGCCGCTCCAGGCCGTCCCGGACGGTCTCGACCTCGGGGAGCTCGGGCACGCGGGGGTCAGTCCGCGGCGGGCGCGGTCGCGGGGGCGGCGGACCCGGCGGGCTCGCCGTCGGCGGCCGCCCCGTCGGCATCCGCCCCGTCGGCATCCGTCCCGCCCGCGGCGGCCTCGGCCCCGTCCCGCAGCGCGGTCCAGGCCAGCTCGGCCGCGCGCTGCTCGGCGAGCTTCTTCGCGGTGCCCGTGCCGGTGCCGTACACGTCGCCGGCGACGACGGCGTCGGCGGTGAACACGCGCGCGTGGTCCGGCCCGGCGCTGGTCACCTGGTAGGTGGGCGCGCCCATGCCGAGCGTCGCGGTCAGCTCCTGCAGGCTCGTCTTCCAGTCCAGGCCCGCGCCCAGGTCGGCCGCCTGGGCCAGCCGGGGACCGACCAGGCGCATGACGATCTCGCGGGAGGTCTCGAGCCCGTGCGACAGGTAGACGGCGCCGAACAGCGCCTCGAGGGTGTCGGACAGGATCGAGTCCTTGTCCCGCCCGCCGGTGGCGAGCTCCCCCTTGCCGAGCAGCACGTAGGACCCGAGGTCCAGCGTGCGGGCGACCTCGGCGAGCGCCCGCTGCGACACCGTGGCCGCGCGCATCTTCGCGAGCTCGCCCTCGGACTGCGAGGGGTGCCGGCGGTACAGGTCCTCGGTGACGACCAGGCCGAGCACGGTGTCCCCGAGGAACTCCAGGCGCTCGTTGGTCGGGATGCCGCCCGCCTCGTGGGCGAACGACCGGTGCGTCAGGGCGAGCACCAGCAGCTCGGGGTCCAGGTGGACCCCGAGCTGCTGGGCGAGCTGTGCTGCGGTGGTGCTCATCGTGCGGCGGCCCGCGCCCTCCGGTGCGTCACCGGGGCGCCGGGCCTAGGCGCGTCGGCTCAGCCGGCGTGCTCGGTCCGCATCGCCTCGGCGTAGCGCCGACCGGCGTAGGCGCCGCACGTCGGGCACGCCTGGTGCGGGCGCATGTTCGACTTGCACTGCGGGCAGGTGCTGAGCGTCGTGGCAGTGGTCTTCCACTGCGACCGACGCGCACGGGTGTTGCTGCGCGACATCTTGCGCTTCGGAACAGCCACGGCTAGCTCTCTCTCTTCTCGTCAAGCGTGCTCTGCAGACCACCGAGGGCGGCCCACCGAGGATCAAGGGTCTCATGGGAATGCTGCGGGTCGTCCGCGAGGTGCGCCCCGCAGATGGAGCACAGCCCGGGGCAGTCGTCCCGGCACAACGGCTGGAACGGTAGCGCAGTCACGACCGCGTCCCGAACCAGGGGCTCCACGTCGACCAGGTCGCCGTCGAGCTCGGGGAGGTCCTCCTCGTCGTCACCGCTGTCCTTAGCGGCCTCCGCGCGACCGGGGTAGACGAACAGCTCCTGGACGCGGACGTCGAGATCCTCGACCACCTCGTCCAGGCAGCGCACGCACTCCCCGACCGCCCGGGCCCGCACGGAGCCGGAGACGAACACCCCCTCCATGACGGCCTCGAGCTGGAGGTCCAGCTCGACGTCGTCGCCGACGGGGACGCCGATCACGTCGGTACCGAGGTCCTCGGGAGCCGGCACCGTGACGCGGGTACGCCGCATCGATCCCGGACGTCGGCCGAGCTCGTGGGTGTCGAGCACGAACGGCGAGCGGGGATCGAGGTGGTTGGCGCGCTCCACGGTCCCGGTTCCTGTCGTGAGGGGTCTCGGTCCCTGCGCTGACCGGCGGGACCAACGGTCGATCCTACGGCACGGGTCGCCCTCCGCCCAATCGCCCGGCGGGCGGCCTGGGTCACATCCGCCGGCACATCCGCCGGGCGACCCCGGTCAGCCCTCGCCGTCCTCCAGCCGGTCCGCGAGCTTCGCCCGCCCGGCCTGCACCTGCGTCAGCACCTTGCCGAGGTCGATCTCGAAGTCGGCGAGCCGCCGGTCGCAGTAGTCGTCGGCGTCCCGGCGCAGCCCTCGGGCGGTCTCCTCGGCCTCGCGCACGATCTGCGCGGCACGCTCGGTCGCCTGCGCGACGACGGACTCCTGCTCGACCAGCTCCGCGGCCCGGCGGCGCGCGGCCGCCTCGATCCGCTCGGCGTCCGCACGCGCGGCGGCCCGCTCGGCGTCCGCGGCGGCCAGCACCTCGTCGGCGCGCCCGATCTGCGTGGGCAGCGCCGCGCGGGCCTGGTCCACCAGGTCCAGCAGCTCGGCGCGGCTCACGAGCACCGAGGCCGACATCGGCACGGCGCGCGCGGCCTGGACCGCCTGCTCCAGGGCGTCCAGGACGGCCGTGAGGCCCTCGTGGCGGGGCTGGGGCCCGGTGCTGCTCTGCTCGGTCATGCGCGGCTCCCGTCGGCCGTCGTGGGGGTGCTGAGCGCCGCGCGGACGGCCGCGGCCACCGCCGGCGTCACCAGGTCGTCGATCGGGCCGCCGTGCCGCGCCACGTCCTTCACCAGCGACGAGGCGACGTGCGACAGCGACGGGTCGCCGACGACGAACGCCGTCTCGACGCCCGACAGGTGCCGGTTCATCAGGGCCATGGGCAGCTCCGCGTCGAAGTCCGCGCCGCCGCGCAGGCCCTTGACGACGAGGTCGGCCCCGAGCGCCCGGAGCTCGTCGGCCAGCAGGCCGGACGAGGACGCCACGCGCACGCCCGGGACGTCCGCGACGGCGTCCTCGATCAGCGCCACGCGGGCGTCGACGTCGAGCAGCGGCCGCTTGGCGGCGTTGTGCGCGACGAGCACGACCACCTCGTCGGCGAGACGCCGGGCGCGGCGCACCACGTCCAGGTGGCCGAGCGTGAAGGGGTCGAAGGAGCCGGGGCAGACCGCGAGAACCACGCGCCCCAACCTACGCCGTCAGGCCGGGGGCTCCTCGTCGACCGGGCTGCGCGCGCCGAGGTGCACCGCGGTGTCGCCGTACGTCCGGGTGTCGAACCCGTGCATCGCGGTCGGCCAGGGCGGCGGGCCGCTGCGCGTCGACCGCTCGACGACCACCACCGACTCGACCGTCAGCGCCGGCACGAGCGCGGCCAGCACCTCGGCCAGCGTCGCGTCGGGGACGTCGTACGGCGGGTCCAGCAGCACCAGGTCCCACGGCTCGGCGGGCCGCGCGACGTAGGCCTCGACGCGCTCGCGCACGACGTCCACCCGGTCGCGCAGGCCGAGCGCCGCGACGTTCTTCCGGCACACCTCGGCGGCGGCCTTCCCCCACTCGACGAGCACGACGTGCGCGGCCCCGCGGCTCGCCGCCTCCAGGCCGAGCGCGCCCGAGCCGGCGTAGCCGTCCAGCACCCGCGCGTCCTCGACGGCGTCCAGGTGCTCGAGCCGGGAGAACAGCGCCTCGCGCACCCGCTCGCTCGTCGGGCGGGTCCCCGACGGCGGCACGGCGAGCGTGCGGCCGCCGACCGACCCCGCCACGATCCGGGTCACCGGCCGGCCCGCTTCTTCTCGGCCTCGGCGGTCTCCTGCATGTCCGTCATGCGCTCCATCATCGTCTTGGTGCTGGTGCTGGACCCGACGGCCAGCGCGATCGCCGAGACCGCGGCCTGCACGACCACGACCTGCGGCAGCACCGTGCCGAGCGCGACCGACAGCACCACGGGCACCATGCCGAGCACCGCGACGTCCGGGCCGCGGGCCAGCACGGCCGCGACGCCGCCGGGCAGCGCGCCCATCGGCGTCGCCACCAGCGGGCCCTCCCAGTTGGGCGACGGCCGGTACGCGGCGCGCAGCGCGGCGCCCGCCCACACCGGGGCCGACACCACGCCGAGCAGCAGCCACGGCCCGACCTCGCCCTCCCAGCGGCCGACCGCGGCGAACGCGGCGGCCGACCAGAGCAGCATCGCCACCCCCGGCACGATCAGCCGCGCGCGGCGGACCGCCTTGGCCGACATCGGCAGCAGCCGGTCGACGATCGGGGCCATCTCGGCGCGGCGCGCGCCCTCCCCCGTCGCCAGCATCCCGACGTACCCGCTGACCAGCACCGCGAGGATCACGCCGAGCACGCCCGCGAGCTGCGGCGTGATGACGACGACCACCGGCACCAGCGCCGACACGACGAGCTGCACCAGGTGCCGCGGCGAGCGCAGCAGCACCGTCACGTCCGCGACGACCACCGCCGACACCGGGCCCCGGACGAGCCGCATCCGGCGCACCCGGCGCCGCCGCGGCCGCGCGGCCGAGTCCGACAGCGCCCGGCCGAGCTCGCGCGAGTCCATGGACACCAGGGCGCCGGCGGCCTGGGTGGCGACCGAGCCGCTCTCCCGCAGGTCGCGGCCGCGGATCCGGCCGAGCCGGGTGTCGAGCCACCACCACGCGCCGGCCACCGCCACCGCGAGCACGACCAGGACCCACCCGGCGACGTCCGGCAGCGCGGCGACCCGCCAGCCCGCGAGCGCCGCGACGAGCGCGAGCACCGGCGCCACGCCGATGACCGCGTCGCCCGCGAGCGCCGTCACCCGGCGCGGCACCCCGCGGCTCTGCAGGTGCCCGGCCAGCAGCGCCAGCCCGGCGCACACCAGCGCGGCCGTGCCGCCCAGCCGCAGCACGTGGCCGAGGCCGTGGTCCGCGAGCAGCCCGCCGTCCAGCAGCGCGAGCACCACCCCGCCGATCAGGCCGGACGCGATCGGCAGCCGGAGCGAGGCCGGGCGGAGCAGGCCGCGGCGGTCCACCGGCATCCCCAGCCACCAGGTCGCCTCCGCGCCGCCCGCGCCCACCGGCCCGAGCCGGGCGCTGAGCGACAGCACCACGCCCGCGACGACGAACGCGGCCACCGCCACGACCGTCGGCAGGCTGATGCCCGAGCGCAGCGCCTCGTCGGGCACGTGCGGCAGCGTCGAGCGGAGCTGCCCGGCGAGGCCGAGGGCGACGCCCAGGCCGATCGCCGCCATGACCACCGCGTAGTAGACGTCGCCCAGCACCTCGCCGATGCCCGCGCCCGACCGGCGCTTGGCGACCTGCGCGGTGTACCGGCGGATCGAGCGGGCGCCCGGGACCGGCGTCCGGCCCTGCGTGGGGGCGACGGCGGGCTCGGGGACGTCGTCCCAGCCGGCCGCGGGCGCGGGGGCGTCGTCGGCGGTGGCGGCGAACTCGCTCACAGCACGCCCGGCCGCAGCGCCTCGACGGCGTCCGCGGTGCTGAGCAGGCGCGAGTGGTCGTCCGCGACGAGCACCGCGCGGTCCGCCACGACGCGCAGCAGCTCGGGGTCGTGCGTCGCCAGCAGCACCGAGCCGCCCGCGCGCTTCTCGTCGACCAGCCGCTGCGCCAGGTGGTCGCGCATCGCGACGTCCAGGCGCTGCTCGGGCTCGTCGAGCACCAGCAGCGACCGCGGGCGCACGAGACCGGCCGCGAGCAGCAGGCGACGGCGCTGGCCCGAGGACAGCGCGACCGGCAGCGCCGCGGCGTGCTCGGTCAGCCCGAACTCGTCCAGCAGCTCGTCCACCACCGCGTCCGCGCCCTGCACCCCGTGCCCGCGGGCCGTGAGGTACAGGTGCTCGGCGACCGTGAGCGCCGGGAAGTACGCGTCGTCGTCCAGCACGCTCGACACCCGGGTGCGGAACCCGACCTCGCGCTCGTCCACGGCGCGGCCCAGCACCTCCACCCGGCCGCCGACCGGCTCCAGCAGGCCGAGCACGGCGCGCAGCACCGTCGACTTGCCCGAGCCGTTCGCGCCGACGAGCGCGAGGGCCTTCCCGGGCGGGAGGGTGAACGAGACCGGGGCGCACACGGGCTCCCCGCCGTACCCGACGAGCAGATCGACGGCACGGATCACGGGCTGCTTCGACACGGGCAGCAGCGTACGCACCGCGGCTGGTGCCTCCGCCGGGACCGACGGCCCGCGGTCCGGTCAGGTCCGGTCGAGGAACTCCTCGCGCTCCCCCGCCAGCATCCGCTGGATCGCCTCGGCGAGCGCCGGGTGCGCCTCCAGGTCCGGGTCCGCGTCGACGAGCTCGCGCGCCGCGACCCGGGCCCGCTCGATCACCTCGGCGTGCTCCGTCACCTTGAGCAGCCGGAGCGACGAGCTCCCGCCCGACTGCGCGGCCCCGAGCACGTCGCCCTCGCGGCGCAGCGCCAGGTCCACCGCCGCGAGCTCGAACCCGTCGCGCGTCGCCGCGAGCGTGCCGAGCCGGGTCGCCGCGTCGGTGCCCTCGGGGGCGTCCGCGACCAGCAGGCACACCCCGGGCCTCGTCCCGCGGCCGATCCGCCCGCGGAGCTGGTGCAGCTGCGAGATGCCGAACCGGTCCGCGTCCAGCACCACCATCACGGTCGCGTCCGGCACGTCGACACCGACCTCGATCACGGTCGTCGACACCAGCACCGGCACCGCGCCCGAGGCGAAGTCCGCGAGCGCCCGGTCCTTGTCCTCGGGGGTCATCCGGCCGTGCAGCTCCCCGACCGCGACGCCGCGCAGCGCGGGCGTGCCGCGCAGCAGCTCCGCGACCTCCACGACCGCGTGCAGCGGGCGCTGCGGGCGGGCGTCCTCGTCCTCCGGGGGCAGGTCGGTCACCAGGTCCGCGCCGTCGACGTCCGCCTTCTTCGCGTCGGCGTCGATCCGCGCGCACACCACGTAGGCCCGGCCGCCGCGGTCGACCTCCTCGCGGATGCGCTGCCACGTGCGCTCCAGCCAGGCGGGCTTGTCCGCCGGGACCACGTGCGTCACGACGTCCGCGCGGCCCTTCGGCACCTCGCGCAGCGTCGACGTCTCGAGGTCGCCGAACACCGTCATCGCGACCGTGCGCGGGATCGGCGTCGCCGTCATCACGAGCAGGTGCGGCACACCCCCGGCCTTGGCCCGCAGGACGTCCCGCTGCTCCACGCCGAACCGGTGCTGCTCATCCACCACCACCAGGCCGAGGTCCGCGAACTGCACGTGCTCGGACAGCAGCGCGTGCGTGCCGACCACGATCCCGGCGGCCCCGCCCGCGATCTCGCCGAGCGCCCGTCGCCGGGCCGCCGACCCCTGCGAGCCGGTCAGCAGGGCCACCCGCGTCGCCACCTCCGCGCCGCCGAGCATCCCGGCCTCCGCCAGGTCGCCGAGCAGGGCCTGCAGCGTCCGGGCGTGCTGCGCCGCGAGCACCTCGGTCGGGGCCAGCAGGGCCGCCTGCCCGCCGGCGTCGACCACCTGGAGCATCGCGCGCGCCGCCACCACCGTCTTCCCCGAGCCGACCTCGCCCTGGAGCAGGCGCTGCATCGGGCTGCCGGCCGCGAGCTCTGCGGCGATCTGCGCGCCGATCTCCCGCTGGCCTCCCGTCAGCTCGAACGGCAGCCGCGCGTCGAACGCGTCCAGCAGCCCGCCCGCGCGCGGCGGCCGCGCGACCGCCGCCTGCGCCGCGAACCGGGCCTTGCGGCGGGCCAGCTCGGCCTGCAGGACGAACGCCTCCTCGAACCGCAGCCGGGCCACGGCCCGGTCCTTCTCCGTGTCGTCGAGCGGGTGGTGCACCCCCTGGAGCGCGTCCACGATCCCCGGCATCCGGCCGCGGACCTCGTCGGGCAGCGGGTCCGGGAGGTCGGCCGGGGTGAGCAGGCGGCGCACCATCTCGACCGCGGAGACCACCGTCTCGTTCCGCAGGCCCGCGGTCAGGCCGTACACCGGCCGGGGCCGCCGCGACTCGATCAGGCGCTGGGCCTCGTCCTCGAACGACATCGGGTCGTCGACCTCGAACTCGGGGTGCAGGAGCTGGAGCTGGCCGCGGTACTCCTTGACCGTGCCCGAGAACAGGCCGGTCACGCCCGGCTTGAGCTGCTGCTCGAAGTGCCGCAGCGCGCCGGGGTGCTTGGCGAACCAGGTCAGGAGCAGGGTCTGCGGACCGTTCCGCACCACCACCTCGAGGATCACGCCGCCCCGCGAGCGCATCGTGCGCGTCGTCGAGCGGTCGACCACCGCGTCCACCGTCACGTGCTCCCCGACGCGCAGGTGCCCGATGGTCGCCGGGTCACCCCAGTGGGACCACCGGCGGGGGTAGTAGCGCAGCAGGTCGCCGACCGTGCGCAGCCCGAGCTTGGCGAGCTTCTTGGCGGCGCCCGGGACGTACGTGCCGAGGTCCTGGTCCAGGTACGGCGGCGGCTGCACGACCGCGTCGTGGGGGACGGTCACGGGCGCGCCTCCGTCGGGGTGGTGGGGGTGGTGGGGGTGGTAGGGGTGGTAGGGGCTGCGGGCGTCGCGGGGTCGCCCGTGCTCGTGGGGACCGCGTCCGTCGCGGGGACCGCGAGGGCGGCGAGCGAGACGAGCACCCCCGCGTCGTCGGACGCCCCGGCCGGGACGACCCACCCGGGGTCGAGGGCGGCGGCGTCGAGCCGGTCCCCGGGCAGCACGACGACCGACCCCTGCCCGGCGGCCCCCGCCGCCCTGGCGTCGCCCGCCGCGTGCACCGGGACCTGCGCCTCCTGGGTCGCCCGGCGGACGGCGTCGCGGGCCTCGCCCGGGGGCGTCCCGTCCGGCAGCAGCACGGCGACCGCACCGTCGTCCGCGAGCGCGGCGGCGACCGCGCCCGAGCCGGTGCACGCGACCACGGGCCGCGCCGGGCCGAGCAGCGTCCGCACCGTCGCCGTCCAGCGCGCGCCGGAGGCTTCCAGGGCCGCCGCGGCGTCGGTGGGCGCGGGCGCATGCACGTGCGCCGTCACGAGCCCGTCCCCGGGCACCACCGCGACCGCGTCGCCGACCGCGGCCAGTGCATCCGCGAGCCCGCGGGCGACCCGCTCGGCGCCGTCGGCGTCCCCGTCGACCCGCAGCAGCGCGACGACCTCGTAGCCGTGCGCGTCGGCGGCCCCCTCGGCCCCGGCACCCGCCGGTTCCGCGGCGTCGTGGGCGTCCAGCCACGCGACGTCCACGGGCCCTGCCGAGCCCGCGAGGGCGGCGGCCAGGGCGTCGAGCAGCACCAGCAGGGCGCAGGCCCCGGCGTCGACGACCCGGGCCGAGCGCAGCACCGGGTGCCCCGCGCTGATCCGCGCGAGGTCCGCACGCCCCGCCGCCACGCCCGCGCCGAGCGCCGCCGCCTCGCCCTCGCCCGGCGCCGCCGCCTCGCCCTCGCCCGGCGCCGCGGTCTCACCCTCGCCCGGCGCCGCGGTCTCACCCTCGCCCGGCGCCGCCGTCTCACCCGCGCCCGGCGCCGCCGCCCGCCGCACCGCGTCGGCCACCACGGCGGCGACGGTCAGCACCGTCCCGTCCTCCGGCTCGGCCACCGCCGAGCGCGCCGCCGCCGCGGCGGCCGCCAGGGCGTCGGGCATCGACGCGGACGCCGCACCGGCCAGCCCGCCGAGGTACCGGCTGAGGATGACCCCCGAGTTGCCGCGCGCCGACAGCAGTGCCCCGCGCGCGAGCGCCCGGAGCACCGCGGCCCCGTCGGCGCCGCCGGGCAGCGCCGCGACCTCGTCCGCCGCCCCGCGCACCGTGAGCAGCACGTTCGTCCCCGTGTCGCCGTCGGGCACCGGGAACACGTTCACCGCGTCGATCCGCTCGCGCGCTGCTTCCAGCGCGGGCACCGCGCGGTCCAGCCAGTCGCGCAGCACGTCGCCGTCCCCGAGTCGCCCAGCCACGTCCGCGCGCAGTCCTCTCGTCGTCCCGGTCGTCCGTCCGGCACCCGGCCCGCCGACGACCTCGCGGGCCGTTCGCCCGCGCATCCCCTACTCTGCCGCACGCGACCCACAGGACCCCGGTCGTCCCCAGCCCGGGCCCCGCTGCCGGTCGTCCGGCGAGGTGTGACGGACGTCGTTTTGAGGGTCACGGCACTCGTGGGCTAGTCTTGTCCGGTTGCCTGGCCACTGCCGGGCACGGGTGTGCCCCTCGGAACGGTCCTCGGACCGCCGGTGCGGGCCCCACCGACCAACCAGGACTTGCCGCCCGGGGCTCCTTCCCGAGCGGCGTGCAATGACCGGATCAGGAGAAGACCGTGGCTGCCAACTGCGACGTCTGCGCCAAGGGCCCGAGCTTCGGGCACAGCATCTCGCACTCGCACGTGCGCACCAAGCGCCGCTGGAACCCGAACATCCAGCGCGTGCGCGTGGTGGTCGCGGGCACCCCGAAGCGCCTCAACGTCTGCACCTCGTGCCTCAAGGCCGGCAAGGTCCAGCGCGCCGTCTGAGCGACGTCTCTCGAAGGCCCGTGCGGTTCGTCCGCGCGGGCCTTCGTGCTGCCCGGGGGCGATCCAGGCCGACCACCGGGCGACCGGCAGAACGCCCTGTGGCGGCGCCGCCGGGTGTGGCACGCTGAGCGCATGAGCGAGCAGCGCCGCGAGCACACGGTCCGGCCCGCCGAGCCCCGGGACGCCGCCGGCATCGCCGCCGTGCACGTCCGGACGTGGCAGCACGCGTACGCGGGCCTCGTCCCCGACAGCTACCTGTCCTCCCTCGACGTCGACCGGCGCACCGAGGTCTGGCAGCGCGACCTCGCGCACGGCAGCCGGATCCGCGCGTGGGTCGCGACCGTCGATCCCGCGGAGGTCGTCGGGTTCATCTCCCTCGGCCCGTCCCTCGACGAGGACGCCGAGCGCTCGGCGCTGCAGGTGTACGCCCTCTACCTCGACCACGGGATGTGGGGGTCCGGCGTCGCGCGCGAGCTGCTGCGCACCGCCATGCAGGACGTCCCGCCGCGCATCCCCGTCACGCTCTGGGTGTTCGCGGACAACGAGCGCGCCCGGCACTTCTACCGCCGGCACGGCTTCCAGCCCGACGGCACCGAGCGCACCGAGGACGTCGGCGGCGCCGACCTGCTCGAGGTCCGCTACCGCCGGCGCTGACCGATGCCGACACCGATGGACCGGGACGAGCTCGACGCTCTCGAGGAGACCCTCGACGTCCTCCAAGACGACGAGCTGATGCAGGACCTCCGCGACGCGCGCCGGGAGATCAGAGACGGGATGGTCTCGTTCGAGCGCCCCGACGTCGACGCGCAGCCCGATCGCCGCGCCTGGCCGGATCGGCCGCGACCGCCGACGCACTAGCGCCGGAAGTGCTCCCAACCGGTCGCGACCACCGGCCGCGCGCCGCCGACGAGCACCGTGCCCGCTACGCCGTCCGCGCCCGCACCGGCCTCGGCCACCACGCCGATCCGACGGAACCCCTCCGGCAGCGCCGCCGCCGCGGGGAACGTCGCGAGCAGGCCGTGGTCCTCGCCCCCGCCCAGCACCCAGCCGACCGGGTCGGTGCCGAGGGCGGCGGCGGCCGCGGCCAGGGCGTCGAGGTCGTCGCGGAACGCCTCCGCCGGGTCGTCGAGGTCCAGCACGACCCCGCTCGCCGCGGCCAGCCGCTCGCCGTCGCGCAGCAGCCCGTCCGAGACGTCGAGCATCGCGGTGGCGCCGCCGGCCGCAGCGGCCGGGCCCGCCGCGAGGGGCGGCTCGGGGCGGCGGTGCACGGCGACGACCGCCGGGTCGGCGTCCGCGCGCCCCGCGTCGAGGAGCGTGAGCCCCGCTGCGGAGCGGCCCACCGTCCCCGCGAGCGCGACGACGTCCCCGGGCCGGGCGCCGGAGCGCAGGACCGGGTCGGCCCCCGCGAGGTCGCCGTGCACGGTCACCGCGACGACGAC
This sequence comes from Cellulomonas sp. PS-H5, assembly GCF_019265565.1. NCBI lineage: Bacteria > Bacillati > Actinomycetota > Actinomycetes > Micrococcales > Cellulomonadaceae > Cellulomonas > Cellulomonas sp. PS-H5. The sequence goes on along the minus strand of NZ_JAHVCI010000007.1, from coordinate 77,529 downwards.
GGACGCGCCCCCGGACAGGTCACCGCCGACGACGCCGGCCCCGACGGTCGCGCACGCCGCGCCGAGCCCGCGCGCCAGGCCCTCGACCCACGCGACGGGCAGGTCGCCGGGGACGACCAGCGAGACGACGATCGCGGTCGGCCGGGCGCCCATCGCGGCGACGTCGGCGAGGTTCTGCATGGCGGCGCGCCAGCCGACGTCCTCGCCGGTGGACCACGCGCGCCGGAAGTGCCGATCCTCGACGAGGACGTCGGTCGACACGACGAACCGCCCGTCCGGGGCGGCGAGGACGGCCGCATCGTCGCCGGGGCCGAGCAGGGTGCGGTCGCCGGCCGGGAGGTGCGGGAAGATCCGCGCGAGCAGGCCGTCCTCGGACAGCTCCGCCACGCTGGGGCCGGCGGCGTCGGACTCGTCGGGGGCCGCAGGCCGGGCGGCGACGCGCTGGTCCGCCACGGTGGGGCCGGCGGCGTCGGGCTGGTCGGGGGCGGCGCGGTCGGTCACGCCCGCCACGGTAGCGCCCGCGGCACCGGCGTCGGCCGCGACGCCTCCCCCGCGTGCGGCCGGCGCCCCGCTCGCGTCCGCACGCCCCGTGCCCGACCGGCGCCCGCACGCCCCCCGTGCCCGGCCGTGCGCCCACTCGCGTCCGCACGCCCCCATGCCCGGCCGGCGCCCGCTCGCGCCCGCACGCCACGCGCCCGACCGCATGACGGCGCGCAGCCGACCTCGAGTGAGCAATCAACACGTCGAGTGCCTATCCCCTGGGTAGGCACTCGACGTGTCGGTTACCCCCTCGGCGCGGAAGCCCCCCGCCCCGGTTCCGGACCGGCGCCCGCGCCGGGTTACCGTGGCCCCGTGAGCCGCTCCCCCCGCCGTCGCCCCGCCCGCACCGCCGCCGGGGCGGCCACGCTGGCGCTGGCCGGCGTCCCGCTGCTCGCGGGGTGCGCGTCGACCGTCGGGGTGGCGGTGGCCCCCGACGCGGCGGACCCGGCGTGCGCGCGGGTGGTGCTGGCGCTGCCCGAGCAGCTCGGCGACGGGCTGGCCGAGCTCCGCACGACGAGCCAGGCGACCTGGGCGTGGGGCGACCCGACGGACCCGGTGACGCTGCGCTGCGGCGTGCCGGTGCCCGGCCCGACGACCGAGCAGTGCGTGACGATGGAGACGGCGAGCGGGACCAGCATCGACTGGCTCGTGCGGGCCGACGCGGAGCCCGCGGACGCCGGCGCCGGCCCCGACGACGCCGACGACGACGGAGCCGACCCGGCGGCCTCCGCTGGCGCGACGGCCGACCCCGGCGCGACGGCCGACCCCACCGCGGACCCGTCGTCCGGCGCGGACGCGCTGCTCGACCCCGGCTCGTCCGACTGGACGTTCGTGACCTACGGCCGCGACCCCGCGGTGGAGGTGCACGTCCCGGCGGCGGTGGTCGCGGAGCGGTCGACGTCGTTCCTGGACGCGCTCAGCCCCGCGATCGCCCAGGTCGAGGCGACCCGCGCCTGCCTCTGACGCCCGCAGCCCGCGAGGGGCCCGGTTCCCTCAGCGCAGCCCGGTCGGCCGCTCGAGCGCGAGCTGCAGCAGCTCGTCCAGCAGGTCGGCGTAGGACAGCCCGCTCTGCTGCCACATGCGGGGGTACATCGAGAACGGCGTGAACCCGGGCATGGTGTTGATCTCGTTGACGACCACCTCGCCGCCGGGCGTCACGAACACGTCGACCCGCCCGAGCCCCTCGCCGTCGACGGCCTCGAAGGTCCGCACGGCGACGTCCTGCACGCGGGCGATGACGTCCTCGGGCAGATCGGCGGGGCAGGACAGCTGGACGGCGGCCTCGTCGAGGTACTTGGCCTCGAAGTCGTAGAACCCGTGGGTCGCGTCGGTGACGACGATCTCGCCGGGGAGGGACGCCCGGGGGCGCGCGCCGCCGCGGCCTCCCAGGACGGCGCACTCGATCTCGCGCCCGACGATGCCGGCCTCGATCACGACCTTCGGGTCGTGCTCCTGGGCGGCGGCGACGGCGGCGGGCAGGTCGGCGGGGTCGACGACCCGGGTGATGCCGATGCTGGACCCGGCGCGGGCGGGCTTGACGAACAGCGGCAGGCCCAGCGCCTCGATCCGCGCCCGTACGCCGTCCCGGTCGGTCTCGAGGTCGTCGCCGCGCAGGGTGACGAACGGCCCGACGGGCAGCCCGGCGCCGGCGAGGACGACCTTCATGAAGTGCTTGTCCATGCCCACCGCGGAGGCGAGCACGCCGGCGCCGACGTACCGGACGTCGGCGAGCTCGAGCATCCCCTGGAGCGTCCCGTCCTCGCCGAACGGGCCGTGCAGCAGCGGCAGGACGACGTCGACGGCGCCGAGGTCGACGGCGGGCGACCCGGGCTCGATGACCTGCAGCTCACGCGAGCCGACCTCCTGCGGGAGCAGGACCTGCTCGGGCACGGCCTCGACCTCGGGCAGCCGGCCGTCGACGATGGCCCAGCGGTCCGGGTCGTCGGCGACGCGCACCCACCGGCCCTGCGGGGTGATGCCGATCGGCAGCACGTCGTACCGCTCCCGGTCGATCGCGCGGAGCACGGCCCCGGCGGTGGCGCAGGAGATGGCGTGCTCGCTCGAGCGCCCCCCGAACAGCACGAGCACCCGGGGGCGGCTGGCGGCGGACGCGGCGGGCCCGGACACGGGCTCAGGGAGGCTGGACATCGCCGGGAAGCCTAGCCGCTGGGTGGGACGGGACCGTCGACGCCGCGCGCGTGCGCGTAGCCTGCGGCCCGTGACCCCGCACGAGCACGACGCCGACCTGTCCCGCGAGACCCTCGCCGTGACGGCGGGCCGCCCCGCCCGCGCGCAGGGCGCCCCCGTGAACCCCCCGGTGGTGCTGTCCTCGACCTACGTGTCGCAGGGCGTGCCGCAGCCCGGCGAGATGATGTACGCCCGCGGCGACACCGAGACCTGGGGCCCGTTCGAGGCGACCCTCGGCGCACTGGAGGGCTCGGCGCACCCGGCGCTGGTGCTCGGCTCCGGCATGGCCGCGATCGCCGCGGCGCTGTCGCTGGTCCCGCACGGCGGGCGGCTGGTCCTCCCCCGGCACGCGTACCAGGTGACGCTGGGCTACGCCCGCGACCTGGCGGAGCGCTCCGACGTCGAGGTGCAGCAGGTCGACATCGCGGACACGGACGCCGTGGTCGCCGCGCTGGACCCGGCCGCGTCCCCCACGGGCCGCGCCACGTCACTGCTCTGGGTGGAGTCGCCCACCAACCCGATGCTCGAGGTGGCGGACCTGCCGGCGCTGGTCGCCGCGGGCCACGCCGCCGGTGCGCTGGTGGCCGTGGACAACACCTTCGCGACGCCGCTGGTGCAGCGCCCGCTGGAGCACGGGGCGGACGTCGTCGTGCACTCGGTGACCAAGTACCTCGCGGGGCACAGCGACGTCGTGCTCGGCGCCGTGCTCACCGACGACGCGGCCCTGCGGGAGAAGCTGCACGGCTACCGCACGGTGCACGGCGCGATCGCCGGCCCGTTCGAGGTCTACCTGGCCCTGCGCGGCATCCGCACCCTCGCCCTGCGCGTCGAGCGCTCGCAGCGCACCGCGCTCGACCTGGCTCGGCGGCTGTCCGAGCATCCCGGCGTCGTCGAGGTGCGGCACCCCGGCCTCCCCGGCGACCCCGGCCACGAGCGCGCCACCGCGCAGATGGCGGGCTACGGCTCGATCATCGGGCTGCGTCCCGCGGGCGGGGCGGCCGGCGCGGACGCGGTCGTCGCGGCGCTGCGGCTCTGGGTGCCGGCGACGAGCCTCGGCGGCGTGGAGTCGAGCATCGAGCGCCGCCGCCGGTTCGCGACCGAGTCGCCGACCGTCCCGGAGGACCTGCTGCGGCTGAGCGTCGGCATCGAGGACGTCGAGGACCTCTGGCGGGACCTGGACCGCGCGCTGCGCGGCTGACGGGGCTAGACGCCCTCGGCCTTGCGGGGCCGCCCGAGCAGCAGCGGCGCGAGCGCGTCGACGGGCAGCCCCTCGTGCAGCACCTGCACGACGGCGGCGGTGATCGGCATCTCGACGCCGACCCGCTCGGCCAGGTCGAGCACGGACCGGGACGACTTCACGCCCTCGGCCGTGCCGCCGGTCGCCGCCACGGCCTCGTCGAGCGACAGCCCGCGGCCGACGGCCAGGCCCAGCCGGTGGTTCCGCGAGTCGGGCGAGGCGCAGGTCGCCATCAGGTCGCCCATGCCCGCCAGCCCCGGGAAGGTCTCGGCCTTCGCGCCGAGCGCCAGGCCGAGCCGCGTGATCTCGACCAGGCCGCGCGTGATCACGGTCGCCATCGTGTTGTAGCCGAGCCCGCGCCCCTGGGAGATGCCCACGGCCAGCGCGATGACGTTCTTCACGGCCCCGCACAGCTCGACGCCCACGACGTCGTCGTTGGTGTACGGCCGGAAATACCCCGACGCGCACGCGGCGGCGACCCGCTCGGCGGTGCCCGCGTCCGCCGAGGCCACGACGGTGGCGGTCGGCTGGCGGGCGGCGATCTCGGCGGCCAGGTTCGGACCGGACAGCACGGCGAGGCGCTCGGCCGGCAGGCCCAGGGCCTCGCCCATGACCTCGCTCATCCGCCGGTCGGTGGCGAGTTCGACGCCCTTCATCAGCGACACGGCGACCGCGCCCGGCGCGAGCGCGTCGGCGAGCGGGGTCAGCACGGCGCGCGCGGACTGGGACGGCACGGCGACCGCGACGACGTCCGCCCCGGCGACGGCGGCGGCCGGGTCGGCCTCCCCCGTCACGCGCTCGGGCAGGTCGATCCCGGGCAGGTAGCGCTCGTTGCGGTGGTCGCGGGCGATGGCCTCGCACACCGCGGCGTCGCGGCCCCAGACGGTGACGTCGCACCCCGCGTCGGCGAGGACGGCGGCGAACGTGGTGCCCCAGGCGCCGGCCCCGAGGACGGCGGCGCGGGTCACGTGAGGTCCGTCGTCGCGCCGCCCGGGCGCCGCATGTCGTACGGCTGCGCCGGGGGCGTCCCGCCCCGGACGTCCGCGAGCAGCGCGGTGATCGCGGCCATGACGCGGGCGGTGGCCTCGCGGAGGGTCGCGGCGTCGAGCGGCCGGTCGTAGAGGTCGGACAGGTCGACCGGGGGTCCGGCGACGACCGTGACCTTCTTCGGCGGGATCGGCTTGAAGACCTTCTTGTACCGCCCGAGCAGGTCCTGGGCGCCCCACTGGGCGATCGGGACGACGGGCACGCGCGAGGTCAGCGCCAGGCGGGCGACGCCGGTCTTGGCCACCATCGGCCACAGGTCGGGGTCGCGGGTCAGCGTGCCCTCCGGGAACACCGCGACGCACTCGCCCTCGGCGAGGGCGGCCTCGGCGGCGCGCAGCGAGTCGCCCGCCTTCGAGGTGTTCCGGTAGACGGGGATCTGCCCCGACGTGCGCAGCACCCAGCCGAGGACCGGCACGCCGAACAGCGACGACTTCGCGAGGATCTTCGGCGCCACCCCGTTGTCGTAGAGGTAGTGCGCGAAGGTCACCGGGTCGACGTTGGTCATGTGGTTCCCGGCGGCGATGAACCCGGTGCCGGCCGGCAGGTGCTCGGCGCCCCGCCAGTCACGCCGCGTGATCGCGTACAGCACGGGGCGCAGGACGCGGGCGATGTTGCGGTAGGACCGGTTCGCACGGGGGGGATGCACGGGAGCCGATGCTACCCGGCGGGGCTGCGGGGCCCGCCGAGCACCCGGCCCGCGTGACAGGGGGCTCGGCGCGACGGGGAGCCCAGAGTAGGGCGCGGGGCCGCGAGCGCAACCGGGGACGCGGGGCCGACGTGCGCCGGGCGCTCCGATTTGGCACTATCGACCCCGGTCCCCTCGGCTCACCCCCAGGGCCGCCGCGCATCGTTGGGACGAAGCGAGCTGCGCGAGAAACCTGGTGCGACGTGCACGAACGTCGTCGCACCTCGGCTTCGGAGCACCACATTGTCCGTTTCCTCTCGTCCCTCGACCACGTCGACGCAGCCGCGGTCGGTCGCCCCGGGGACCTTCCACGTGCTCGGGGAGGGCGACTCGCTCGCCTGGTCCGAGCCGGTCTACCGGCTGCACGGCTTTGAGCCCGGCGACGTCGTCCCCTCGACCGCCCTGATGCTGGCGCACTGCCACCGCGAGGACCGCGCCGCCCTGGAGGCGGTGCTCCGCGCGGCGCCCGTCCCCGGCGGGGACGGCAGCAGCGTCCGCTACCGCCTCCTGGACACCGCCGGCACCGAGCGCTCGGTGCTCGCCGTGCTGGCGCCGGGCGTCGACCCGCGGCACGGCCACCGCTCGGCGGACGGCGACGGCCGACCCGCGCCCGACCACGACGGGGCTCCGGCCGCGGACGGCGCCGTGCACGACGGCCGGCCGGCCGAGCGGCTTGGGATGCTGATCGACCTCGGCGCGGAGATCGGCGCGACCGCCGCCCGCCGCGCGGACGACATGCTCGCCGCGGCGATCGCCTCCCGCGAGGTCATCGACCAGGCCAAGGGCGCGGCGATGCTCGCGTACGGCCTGGACGGCGAGGCGGCGTTCGAGTTCCTCCGCTGGCACTCCGAGCACCTCAACGTGAAGGTCCGGGGAGTCGCCGAGCGCCTGCTCCGGTCCCTGCCCGGCCGGCCCGCCGACCGCGACCCCCGGGACGTCCTGGACGCCGCGCTCGCCGACCTCGGCGTCACGCCCGGCACGGCGCGCGACGTGGCGGGGCACGGCGACGGCCCGACGCTCCCGGCGTCCCTGACGGTCCGGCACGTCCCCGAGGGCCGCGCGGTGGTCGCGCACCTCGAGGGCGAGGTCGACGCCGCGACGGCCCCGACGCTGGTCGCCGGGCTGAGCGAGGCGCTGAAGGCCGTCCCGCCGCGCGGGACGCTCGTCGTCGACGGCTCCGGCCTGCTGCGGCTCGGACCGGTGGCCGCGCTGCACATCGCCCGGCTGCGGCGGCGCGCCGAGAACGCCGGCGTCCAGCTCCGGGTCGTCCCGCCCCGGGGCGGCCGTCCCGAGATGCGCCCGGAGGTCGGCGGCACGAGCATGTGAGGGACCCCGCACGAGGAGGACCCGCATGACCCAGGACCCGAACGACCGCCCGGACGGCCTCCTGCCCGACGGCGACCCCGACGACCAGGCGGAGCAGAGCACGCCGGGCTCCGACGGCGACGGCCCCGAGGCGGGCTACACGGGCGCCGAGGGCGCGGACGACGCACCGGAGGACGCGGCGCCCGCTGACGGGCGCTGAGGGGATGGGTGCGGTGGCGCAGCCCGGCACGACGGACGGCCCCGTGCAGGACACGGGGCCGGAGGCGTGGCGCGTCGGTGCGCTCGACGAGATCCAGGAGCTCCTGGTCTCGTCGGTGCCCGTCGACTCGCTGCTGGACGCCATCGTCGGGCACGCGGCCCGGCGCGCCGGCGGCTCGGCCGCGATCACCGTCCGGCTCGGCCGCAGGACCGCCGTGGCGGCGGCGTCCGACGAGCTCGCAGCGGCCTGCGACCGCGCGGAGCAGGAGGCCGGTGAGGGGCCGTGCCTCGACGCCTCCCGCGCGCAGCGCCGGATCACCGTCCCGGACGTCCACGACGACCCGCGGTGGCCCGCGTGGCGGGAGGCGACCCTCGCGGCGGGGTTCTGCGCCACGGCCGCGCTCCCGGCCGCCCGGCACGACGGGGTGGACGTCGACCTCGCGATCGACCTGTACCACCCGCGGCCGGGCGAGTGGGACGAGGACGTCCTCGGGGACGTCGCCCGGTTCGCGGACGACGCCGCCCGGGCGGTCGCGGTGGCGGCGCTCGCCCAGGAGCAGCGGCGCACCAACGAGGACCTGCGCAGCGCGATGGCGGCCCGCGCCGTCATCGACCAGGCGCTCGGGGTGGTCATGGCCCAGAACCGGTGCGGGCCCGAGGAGGCGTTCGACATCCTCCGCCGGGCCTCGCAGGCCCGGAACCAGAAGATGCGCGATCTCGCGGCCGCGATCGTCGCGTCGGTGTCCGGCCAGGAGCCGCACAGCCCGCACGACTTCCAGGAGCGCCCGCGTCGCTGACCCGGCGGGGGCGCTGCTGGGGGCGCGGCCGTGGCGAGCGCGCGGCCTGCGTGGTGGCGCGGCCTTCCGTGGCTGCGCGGGCCCCGGTCCCCTACTTGACGGGACGAGGCCGCGGTCGGCGCGTCCCCCTGCGGCGCGCCGACCGCGGCGCTGTCCGGAGGGGCGCCGCCCGTGCCGCCGCGTCGGGCGTCGGGCCGGTGCCTCGGGACGTCCCCGGCCCCGGACTCGTGATCCGGGCCGTCGCTGGACCCGCGCCCCACGCTAGGGACATCCGCGCGGGTCGCAACCCGGGAGCACGCGCCGCCCCTACCCGACCGTGCTCGCGCGGACCCGCACCCGGAACGGGACGACGACCTGCGCCGGTGCGACGGCCGGGTCCTCCACCCGCCGCACCAGCAGCCGCACCGCCTCGCGGGCGAGCAGCCCGAGGTCCGGCGCGACGGACGTGAGGCCCGCGTACCGGGACTCCTCGACGTCGTCGAACCCCGCGACCGCGACGTCGCCCGGGACCGCCAGGCCCGCGGCGCGCAGGGCGTGCCACGCGCCGAGCGCGAGCAGGTCGTTGAAGCAGAGCACGGCGTCGGGTCGCACCCCGGCGGCGAGCAGCTCGCGCACCGCCCGGACGCCGTCGTCGCGTCGGTAGGCGCCCACGCGGGGCACCAGCGCCTCGTCGGGCGCGAGGCCGGCGGCGGCGAGCGCCTCGACGTGCCCGCGCCACCGCTCGCCGCCCGTGCTGCCCGGCTCCTGGCGCCCGAGCACCGCGATCCGCCGCCGCCCCGTGGCGAGCAGGTGCTCGGTGAGCTCCCGGGCGGCGCGGACGCTGTCCATCGCGACGTGGTCGGCCCCGACGTCGTAGCGGTGCTCGCCGAGCATGACGATCGGGGTGCGCCCGATCCGCCGCACGACCGCCTCGCGCGGCGTGACCAGCGGCGACAGGATCACCCCGTCGACCAGCCGCGAGGTGAGGTCCACCAGCGCGACGCGCTCCCCCTCGAGGTCGCCGCGCGTCTCCTCGATGACCAGGACGCGGCCGTGCTCCTTCGCCGCCCGGCCCGCCGCGGACGCGAGCGCCGCGAAGTACGGCGAGGTGAGCTCGGGCACCGCCAGCGCGAGGATCCCCGACCGGCCGTGCCGCAGGCTGCGCGCGGTCTGGTTGGGCCGGTACCCGAGCAGCTCGATCGCCGCGAGCACGCGCGCCCGGGTCACCTCGCTGACGTGCGGGTGGCCGTTCACGACGTTCGACACGGTCTTGAACGAGACCCCGGCGCGCGCGGCCACGTCCCGCAGCGTCACGGTCACGGGTGCCGACCCACCGAGACCGCGGGCCCGTCCAGCGCGGGCGCGCCGTCCGCGTCCCAGTCCAGCGGGGTCAGCCACATCTGACGTCCCGGGTACGCCGACCCGACGGCGTCCGGCGGCCAGGCGTGGTGCACGTACCAGGTCGCCCCGTCGTCGGCCGTCACGACGCACCCGTGCCCGGGTCCCGCCGCCTCGGGCGACGAGCGCATGAGCGGCTCGTCCCGCGGCTTGGTCCACGGCCCCGTGAGCGCGTCGGCCACCGCCCAGCCGACGCCGTAGTCCGCGGACCCGTAGTCGTTGGCCGAGTACAGCAGGTGGTAGCGACCGTCCCGGGCGACCACCGTCGGCCCCTCGACGAGGTGCCCCTCCCACGGCTGGTCGTGCGTGATCAGGTCCACCGGTCCGTCCCCGACGAGGGCGGCGCCGTCGGGGCTGAGCTGCTGGACCCGGATCCAGGACCGCACGCCGACGTGGTTGCCGTCGTTCTTCCAGAGCAGGTGCGGCGTGCCGTCGAGGTCGACGAACGGCGAGGCGTCGATGGACCCGCCCTCCGCGTGCTCGCAGACGAACGGGGCGTCGGCCTCGTCGACGAACGGGCCCGCCGGGTGGTCCGCGAACGCGACGCCCACGCACTGCTGCTGGGTCCCGCGCTCCATCGCGGTGTAGTACGCGACGTACCGCCCGCCGAGCTCGACCACCTCCGGCGCCCAGTGCCGCCCCGCGCCGGACCACGGGGCCAGCACCGGCATCCCGTCGCCGACGACCTCCCAGTGGACGAGGTCGTCGGAGCGCAGGACCGGCAGGGTGCCGATCCGCCCCTGGGTGCCGTACGCGTACCAGGCGCCCTCGGCGCGGAGCACGAAGGGGTCGGGCAGGTTGCCGTCGTAGACGGGGTTGGTGAAGGCCACGTCGGTCTCCTCGGTGGTCGCAGGGGTGGGCTCGGGGTCCGGTCCGGGCGCTCCGCCGCAGCCGGCCAGGGCGGCCGCGAGCGCGAGCGTCGTCGCCGCGACCTCCGCCCGCACCGCCCCGCCGACCCCCGGGCGTCGGCCCCGTCGCACGCCGCTCACCCCTTCAGCCCGCTGCGCGCGACGCCCTCGATGACGAACCGCTGCGTCAGCACGAACAGGACGATGACCGGGACCGACGCGACGACCGCGCCGGCCATGATCGACGGGTAGTCCGTCACGTAGGCGCCCTGGAGCAGCCGGAGCCCCGCGGGCAGCGTGAGCCGCTCCGGGCTGAACAGCACGTAGACCGGCCAGATGTAGTCGTTCCAGTTCCCGAGGAACGCGAGCACGGCGAGCGTCGCGAGCGCGGGGCGGGTGTTCGGCAGGACCACCCGGCGGAACACGACCCACTGGTTCGCGCCGTCGAGCGCCGCGGCCTCCTCCAGCTCGACCGGCAGGTTCACCATGAACTGCCGGAGGAAGAACACCCCGAACGCCCCCGCGGCGCCCGGGACGACGAGCGCCCACACCGAGTCCGTCCAGCCGAGCCGGTCGATCATCAGGTAGTTCGGCATGAGGAACACGAACGCCGGCAGGAACAGCGTCGACACGATGACGCCGAACACCAGGCCGCGCCCCCGGAACGGCATCCGCGCCAGCGCGAAGGCCGCCGTCGAGGCGACCACCAGGACGAGGGCGGTGTGCAGCACGCCGGCGAGCAGGGAGTTGAGGAACCAGCGCAGCACCGGGTAGGGCCCGTCGAGGCTGAGCAGCTGCTCGTAGGCGGACAGGTCCACCTCCTGCGGCCAGAGCGTCGGCGGGGACGCCGTCGCCTCGCCGTAGGACTTGACCGACGTGAGGCCCATCCAGAGCAGCGGACCCACGAACGTGGCGACCAGCACGAGCACCAGCGCCCAGACGGCGCCCGCGCCGAGCCCGCGGCGCGCGCGCCCCGTGCGCCCCGCGCTCACGACGCACCCCCGGCGCCGCGGCGGCCGGCGCGGGCACCCCGCCGGCGACCGCCGCGCCCGTCCCGGTCGCGCAGGGCCCAGAAGTTCGCGATCGACACGAGGCCGAGCCCGATCGACAGCAGGTACCCCATGGCGGCGGCCGAGCCCATCTTGTACTGGCCCAGGCCGGTGTCGAGGATGACCATGAGCGCGGTGCGGGTCGACGTGCCGGGTCCGCCGCTGGTCATGAGGTCGGCCTGCCCGAACATGTTCGCCGACGCCAGGAACGTCATCGTGAGCACGAACGCCAGCACCGGTCGCAGGCCCGGGAGGGTCACGTGCCGGAACCGCTGGCCCGCGGAGGCCCCGTCCACCTCGGCGGCGTCGTAGAGCTCGCGCGGGACGTCCTGCAGCCCGGCCAGGTAGATGATCGTGTTGAACCCGAGGGTCCACCAGACCGTGACCCCCACGAGCGACACCCAGGTCCACGGCTGCGCGGTCAGCCACGGGACCGGGTCGCCGGCGCCGAGCGCGTGCAGCAGCCGGTCCAGGCGGGTCAGGCCGAGCAGGTGGTTGAGCACCCCGAGGTTGGGGTCGAGCACGAACCGGAACAGCACGCCGACCACGGCGACCCCGAGCACGTACGGCAGGAACACCACGGCGCGCAGGAACGTCCGCCCCGGGAACCGCCGGTTGAGGGCCATCGCCAGCAGCAGCGGCAGCGTGAGCAGGAACGGCACCGACGCGACCACGAAGATCCCCGTCGCGGCCATGCCGTCCCAGAACCGCTGGAACACCACGCTGGTCGAGTCGAGCAGGTCCGCGTAGTTGCCGAGCCCCACGAACGGCTTGTCCGGCATGAGGTAGTCCCAGTCGTGCAGGGACATCCAGATCCCGCGGACCGCCGGGAGCGCGACGAACGTGCCGAAGACGAGCGCGAACGGCGCCAGGAACGCCCACGGCGTCCACCACGCGCCCCGGCGCAGCGGGCGCCGGGGCGGCGGGAGCGCCGCGCTCATGCGCCGTAGCGGTCGCGGTTGTCGGCCAGCACCTGGTCGGCGCGCGCCGCCGCGTCGGCCAGGGCCTCGCGCGGCTCCTTCACGAGGAGCACCGCCTCGTTCAGCGCGGTGTACAGCTCGCCGATCGCGTCGCCGATGCCGGGGATCGACGGCGGGAACCGCAGGTCGTCGGCCTGCTCGGCGATCGCCGCCTGCGGGGCGAGCGCCTGGAACTCCGCCGACTCCCGCGCCGAGCGCCGCGCCGGGACCTGCCCGCCGACGGCCCACGCCGCGGACTGCTGCGACACCCAGTTCACGAACGTGCGGGCGGCCTCGAGCTGGTCGTCCGTCGTGCCCCTCTGCTTGGTCAGCACGAAGTTGTGCGACCCGGCCCACGCGGCGTCGACGCTCCCGATCCGCGGCAGCCGCCGGACGTCCCACTCGAGGCCGCTGATCTCGTCGAGGGTGTTGATGGACCAGATGCCGTTCCAGTTGAACGCGGCCTGCCCGTTCTGCAGGGCGATGATGTCGGCGTCCTGCCCCACGTCGCGGGCGCTCCAGCCGCGGTGCACGGCGTCGACCATCCAGGACAGCGCCTCGACGCCCTCGTCCTGCGCCCAGGCGGCGGTGGCGCCGTCGGCGTCGAGCAGGTCGCCGCCGAACTGCCAGATGAGCGACTGCAGGGTCTGCCCGCCCGTGAAGGTGTGCGGGCTCATCCAGTGCCCCGCCACCCCGTGCGCCAGGAGCGCGTCGAGCGCGGCCTCGTACGACGCGCGGTCCATCGGCGGGTCCGCGGGGTCGAGGCCGGCGTCGGCCATGACCGCGGTGTTGCAGAAGAACCCGAGCGGGTGCACGTCGAGCGGGATGCCGTACCGCTCCCCCGCGTAGATCCCGGCGTCCCACACCGGCCGGATGAAGTCGTCCGCGGTGAGCGCGAGGTCCTCGGCGAGGTCGTCCAGCGGCAGCAGCAGCCCGCGGGCGGCGGACGTGGGCAGCGAGTCGAGGTGCTGGATCGCGATGTGCGGGCCCTGCCCGGAGGTCAGCGCGGCGGGCAGCTTGGCGTGGAAGTCGGCCCACTCCATCGTCGTCATCTTCACGGCGACGCCCTCGTGCTCGGCGTTGAACCGGTCGACGAGGTCCTGCATCACGGGCCCGTCGCCGCCCGTGAAGCCGTTCCAGAAGGTGAGGTCGACGACCCCGCCGCGCGCGGTGCCCGACGGCGACGGGCTGCCGCTCGAGCAGGCGGCGACGGTCGCGCCGAGGCCGACGGCGCCCAGGCCGGCGAGGAAGCCGCGGCGGGACAGGCCGGTGGGTCGGGGCTGGGCACCCGGACGCGGGCGCGCGGGGGCAGGGACGGGCTGGCTCACGGTGGCTCCTTCGCCATCGGGGCCAGGGGGCGGCGGCTGAGCGCCACCCGGCCGTTACAACGGATAACCGTGGCCCCTGTCTAGCGAAGCCGTTCCTCCGTTGTAAACCCCCACTTCGCCCTCCTGGGGACGACGACGCCCGCCCCACCGGGGAGGCAGGGCGGGCGTCGTGGGGCCGCGGGCGCGGCGGCGTCAGTCGCGGTCGAACTTCGCGCCGAGCGCCTCGAGCTTCGCGGTGAAGTTCTCGTAGCCCCGGTCGATCAGGCTGATCCCGCGCACGGCGGACGTGCCCTGGGCGGTCAGCGCCGCGATGAGGTGGCTGAACCCGCCGCGCAGGTCCGGGACCTCGATGTCGGCCGCGGTGAGCGGCGTCGGGCCGGAGATGACCGCCGAGTGCGAGAAGTTGCGCTGCCCGAACCGGCACGGCCGGCCGCCCAGGCACTCCTTGTAGACCTGGATGGTGGCGCCCATGCCGCGCAGGGCGTCCGTGAAGCCGAACCGGTTCTCGTACACGGTCTCGTGCACGATCGACAGCCCCTTGGCCTGCGTCAGCGCGACCACGAGCGGCTGCTGCCAGTCGGTCATGAACCCCGGGTGCACGTCGGTCTCGAGCACGATCGACCTCAGGTCGCCGCCCGGGTGGAAGAACCGGATGCCCTCGTCGTCGATCGCGAACTCGCCGCCCACCTTGCGGAACGTGTTGAGGAACGCGGTCATCTCGGGCTGGGTGGCACCGCGGACGTACACGTCGCCGCCGGTGGCCAGCGCGGCCGACGCCCAGGACGCCGCCTCGATCCGGTCCGCCAGGGCCGTGTGCTGGAAGCCCACCAGGCGGTCGACGCCCTCGATCCGGATGACCCGGTCGGTGTCCACGGAGATGATCGCGCCCATCTTCTGCAGGACGTTGATCAGGTCCATGATCTCGGGCTCGATGGCCGCGTTGGTCAGCTCCGTCATGCCCTCGGCGCGCACGGCGGTGAGCAGCAGCTGCTCGGTGGCGCCGACGCTCGGGTACGGCAGCGTGATCTTGGTGCCCTGGAGGCGGCGGGGCGCGCGGATGTGGATGCCGTTCTCGCGCTTGTCCACCACGGCGCCGAACTGGCGCAGGATGTCCAGGTGGTAGTTGATCGGCCGGTCGCCGATCCGGCAGCCGCCCAGGTCGGGGATGAACGCCTCGCCGAGGCGGTGCAGCAGCGGGCCGCAGAACAGGATCGGGATGCGGCTGGAGCCGGCGTGCGCGTCGATGTCGGCCACGTGCGCGGACTCGACGTCGGTCGGGTCGAGCCGCAGGACGCCGCCCTCGGCGTCGGCGGACACCCGCACGCCGTGCAGCTCCAGCAGGCCGGTGACGACGCCGACGTCGCGGATCTGCGGCACGTTGCGCAGCTCGCTCGGGGTCTCGCCCAGCAGGGCCGCCACCATCGCCTTGGAGACGAAGTTCTTGGCGCCCCGCACGGTGATCTCGCCCGAGAGGGGCGTGCCGCCGTGGACGTAGAGGAGATCGGTCATCCCCCCATGGTGGCGCACGCGCCGGGCGGGTCACGCACCCGCGCCGCGCGGGCCGCACAGCGCGCGCCAAACCTCCACATATGGGACGCCCGGGCCGCGCAGGACGCTGCGCGACCCGGGCGGGGTCCCGGGTGCCGGGAGGCCCGGCGGACGGCTCAGAGGCCGGGGCGCTTCCCCAGGCTGAGCTCGACCGGGCGCGCGGCCTTGATCTCGACGGGCGGCAGGTGCTTGGCGGGCAGGGTCTTCGGGCGCCAGGCGTCGCGGGTGGCCTCGAACGCCGTGATCTCGTCCTCGTGCTGCAGCGTGAGGCCGATGTCGTCCAGGCCCTCCATGAGGCGCCAGCGGGTGTAGTCGTCGATCTGGAACGGGACCACGACGTCGTCGCAGGTGACGGTCTTCGCCTCGAGGTCGACGGTCACCTCGGTGCCGGGCGCGGTCTCCAGGACCTTCCAGATGAGCTCGACGTCCTCCTGCGCCAGCTGGGCCGCGACGAGGCCCTGCTTGCCGGAGTTGCCGCGGAAGATGTCGGCGAACCGCGAGGCCAGGACGACCTTGAAGCCGTAGTCCTTGAGGGCCCACACGGCGTGCTCGCGGGACGAGCCGGTGCCGAAGTCCGGGCCGGCCACGAGGACCGAGCCGGTGCGGTAGGCGTCCTGGTTGAGGACGAACGACGGGTCGCCCCGCCAGGCCGCGAACAGCGCGTCCTCGAAGCCCGTGCGGGTCACGCGCTTGAGGTAGACGGCCGGGATGATCTGGTCGGTGTCGACGTTGCTGCGGCGCAGCGGGACGCCGACGCCGGTGTGCTGGGTGAACTTCTCCACGAGCGTGCTCGCTCTCTCGGTCAGAGGGTCTTCGGGGCGGCGGTGCGGCGGCTCAGGCCGGCTGGAGGTCCAGCGGCGAGCCGTCCGGGACCGCCACGTCCGGGCCCAGGTCGGAGACGGACGACAGCGTGCCGCGGATGGCCGTGGCGGCGGCGACCAGCGGGGACACCAGGTGCGTGCGGCCGCCCTTGCCCTGCCGCCCCTCGAAGTTGCGGTTCGACGTCGACGCCGACCGCTCCCCCGGCGCGAGCTGGTCCGGGTTCATCCCCAGGCACATCGAGCAGCCGGCGTTGCGCCACTCCGCCCCGAAGTCGAGGAAGATCTTGTCCAGGCCCTCGGCCTCGGCCTGCAGCCGCACGCGGGCGGACGACGGCACGACCAGGACGCGCAGGGTGTCGGCCTTCTTCTGGCCCTGCATGAGCTTGGCGGCCGCGCGCAGGTCCTCGATGCGGCCGTTGGTGCAGGAGCCGATGAACACCGTGTCGACCGCGATCTCGCGCAGCGGCTGGCCCGGGGTCAGGCCCATGTACTCGATGGCCCGCTCGGCGGCGACGCGCTCGTTGGCGTCGGCGATCTCCTCCGGCACCGGCACGGCGCCCGACAGCGGCAGGCCCTGGCCGGGGTTGGTGCCCCACGTGACGAACGGCTCGAGGTCCGCGGCCTCCAGGACCACCTCGGCGTCGAACGTCGCGTCGTCGTCGCTGCGCAGCGTCTCCCAGTACGCGACCGCGGCGTCCCAGTCGGCGCCCTCGGGGGCGTGCGGGCGGCCCTTCAGGTAGTCGAAGGTCGTCTGGTCCGGGGCGATCATGCCGGCGCGGGCGCCCGCCTCGATCGACATGTTGCAGATCGTCATGCGGCCCTCCATCGAGAGGGACCGGATGGCCTCGCCGCGGTACTCCAGGACGTAGCCCTGGCCGCCGCCGGTGCCGATCTTCGCGATGACGGCCAGGATGATGTCCTTCGCCGTCGCGCCGATCGGCAGGGCGCCGTTGACCGTGATCGCCATCGTCTTGAACGGGGCGAGCGGCAGGGTCTGCGTGGCGAGCACGTGCTCGACCTCGGACGTGCCGATGCCGAACGCCAGCGCGCCGAACGCGCCGTGCGTGGACGTGTGCGAGTCGCCGCAGACGACCGTCAGGCCCGGCATCGTCAGGCCGAGCTGCGGGCCGACCTGGTGCACGATCCCCTGGTCCGCGTCGCCGAGGGAGTGCAGCCGGACGCCGAACTCCTTCGCGTTGTTCCGCAGCGTGTCGATCTGCGTGCGCGACGTCGCGTCGGCGATCGGCAGGTCGATGTCGAGCGTCGGGGTGTTGTGGTCCTCGGTGGCGAGCGTGAGGTCCGGGCGGCGGACGGGACGGCCGGCGAGCCGGAGCCCCTCGAACGCCTGGGGGCTGGTGACCTCGTGCACGAGGTGCAGGTCGATGTAGAGCAGATCGGGCGCGCCGTCGGCGCCGCGCCGCACGATGTGGTTCTCCCACACCTTCTCCGCCAGTGTGCCGGCCATGTTCGGGCGTCCTCTCCTCCGTCGGTCGGTGGGGGCCGACCGGGGTCTTCGTGGTGCCGACTTGCGTCTCAGTGTGCGAGACGGCAATATCGACCTATGGACAACTCTAGCGGAGTCGGCGTGCTGGACAAGGCCGCCTCGGTCCTCAACGCCCTCGAGGCCGGACCCGCCACCCTCGCGCAGCTGGTCAACGCCACCCATCTTGCCCGCCCGACGGCCCACCGGCTGGCCGTCGCGCTCGAGCACCACCGCCTGGTGGGGCGCGACATGCAGGGCCGGTTCGTCCTGGGTCCGCGGCTGACCGAGCTGGCGAGCGCGGCCGGCGAGGACCGGCTGCTCGCCGCCGCCGGCCCCGTCCTCGCGGCGCTGCGCGACCACACGGGCGAGAGCGCCCAGCTCTACCGCCGCCAGGGCGACCAGCGCATCTGCGTGGCCGCCGCCGAGCGGCCCATCGGCCTGCGCGACTCGATCCCCGTGGGCGCGACGCTCACGATGGCGGCCGGGTCCGCGGCGCAGATCCTGCTCGCCTGGGAGGAGCCGGACCGGCTGCACCGCGGCCTGCAGGGCGCCAAGTTCACCGCGACGATCCTGTCCGGCGTCCGCCGCCGCGGCTGGGCGCAGTCCGTGTCCGAGCGCGAGGTCGGCGTGGCGTCGGTCTCCGCGCCGGTGCGCGGGCAGTCGGGGCGCGTCGTCGCGGCGGTGTCCATCTCGGGCCCCGTGGAGCGGCTGTCGCGCCAGCCGGGGCGCCTGCACGCCGCCGCGGTGGTGTCGGCGGCGAACCGCCTGACGGAGGTCCTGCGCCGCACGGCGGAGTAGCGCGGCGCGCCGGCGAGGCACCCGCACGTCCACGAGGCCGCCGCTCCCCCGGGGGGCGGCGGCCTCCCGCGCACCCGCGCGCCCGCGCCCGCCGCCGCGCCCGAGGTCGAGGGTTTGCCCCGCCGAACCCCCGGGAAGCCCTCGACCTCGCCGAAAAGGCTCGACCTCGCGGGCCGAGCCTCCCCCCGGACAGCAGAAAGGCCGGCCGCCTGCTGGCGACCGGCCTTTCCTGATGTACCCCCAAGGGGATTCGAACCCCTGTTACCGCCGTGAGAGGGCGGCGTCCTAGGCCACTAGACGATGGGGGCCTAGTTGATCTCACCACCGGAGCGGCTTGACCGGGTCTTACTGTACTGCAACCTGCTCGGCCTCTTCAAATCGGCCTTTCCGGGCCGTTCTGCGAAACCTTGCTGGGGTACCAGGACTCGAACCTAGACTAAGTGAACCAGAATCACTCGTGCTGCCAATTACACCATACCCCAATGGCACTTCCGGCCATTCCTCCGGTCCCGCAGCCAGCGCCGACCGGCGCACGGGGCGCCTGATGGAGCGGGTTGGAGGACCGGCGTTCTGGACGCCGTGCCGACCGAGAACATTACCGGAGGAACGGGCCTGCTCCAAACCGGCCGCTCGCGACGCGCGTCACAGGCGTCGCGAGCGGGTCCGGTCAGAGCCCGAGCACCCCCGGCAGCTCCGTCAGCGAGGTGATCACCACGTCCGTCGGCAGCGCCTCGGTGTCGTTCGCGTGCTTGGCCCCCAGGTGCGTCCGCGCGAGCCACACGCCGCGCAGCCCGGCGGCCACCGCGGCGCGCGCGTCGACGTCGAGCTCGTCGCCGACGTACGCCGTCCGCTCCGGGGAGGTCCCCAACCGGCGGCAGGCCTCGGCGAACACCCGCGGGTCGGGCTTGCCGAACCCGAGGGTGTCGACGCCGACCAGCAGCGGCACGTCGTCGGCCAGGCCCGCGCGGGTGAGCTT
This sequence comes from Cellulomonas sp. PS-H5, assembly GCF_019265565.1. Taxonomy (NCBI): domain Bacteria; kingdom Bacillati; phylum Actinomycetota; class Actinomycetes; order Micrococcales; family Cellulomonadaceae; genus Cellulomonas; species Cellulomonas sp. PS-H5. The sequence goes on along the minus strand of NZ_JAHVCI010000007.1, from coordinate 58,325 downwards.
GCGCACCTGGTACTCGGTCGCGGCGTTGGTCAGCGCGCCGACCTTGATCCCGGCGTCGAGCAGCTGGCGCACCACGCCGGCTGCGTCGTCGTGCGCGGCCCACGAGCCGGTGAACCGGTCCTCGAACAGCGCGTTCCACCGGTCGTAGGCGGCGTCGTCGAGCACGGGACCGCCGAACGCCGCGTGCAGGTCGTTCGCCCGGCCCATCCGCTGCTCGCGGTAGGACACCTCGCCGCGGGTGTACCCGCGGTACCGGCCGTGGGCGTCCGCGCGCCAGTGGTCGAGCACCTCGGTGTCCCGCGCGGGGTCCAGGCCCGGCAGCCACTCCCGCGAGACGGCCGCCAGGGCCGCGGCGAACGCCCCGTGCGTGTCGACCAGCGTGTCGTCGACGTCGAACAGCACGCCGTCGACGGCGCGCTCCCCCGCCGGTCCCGCAGCCGCGGCCGTCACAGCGACGCGCGCAGCGCGGCGATCCGGGCGAGCGTCGAGGCCCGGCCCAGGATCTCCAGCGACTCGAACAGCGGCGGCGAAACCCGGCGGCCGGACACCGCCACGCGCAGCGGCGTGAACGCGAACCGCGGCTTGATGCCGAGCCCGTCGACCAGCGCGGCCTGCAGGGCGTCCTGCGTGGCCTCGGTGGTGAACCCGTCCTCGGGCAGGGCCGACAGCGCCTCGGCGGCGGCGTCGAGCACCTGGGCGGCGGTGTCCTTGAGCGCGCCGCGGGCGTCCTCCTCCACCACGAGCGCGTCGTCGGCCGTGAACAGGAAGCCGAGCATCCCGACGGCCTCGCCGAGCAGCGTGACGCGGGTCTGGATCAGCGGTGCCCCGGCGTCGAGCAGCGCGCGGTGCTCCGGCGACAGGTCGGCGTAGGAGTCGGCGGGCACCAGGCCGGCGCGGTGCAGGTACGGCACCAGGCGGTCCCGGAAGTCGTCGGCCGCGAGCAGCCGGACGTGCTCGGCGTTGATGGCCTCGGCCTTCTTGAGGTCGAACCGCGCGGGGTTCGGGTTCACGTCGGCGACGTCGAAGGCCTCGACCAGCTCGGCGACCGTGAAGATGTCCCGGTCCGGCCCGATCGACCAGCCGAGCAGCGACAGGTAGTTCAGCAGGCCCTCGGGCGTGAAGCCGCGCTCCCGGTGCAGGAACAGGTTCGACTCGGGGTCGCGCTTGGAGAGCTTCTTGTTGCCCTCGCCCATGACGTACGGCAGGTGGCCGAACTCGGGCAGGACGGTGGCGACGCCGATCTCGAGCAGCGCCCGGTAGAGGACGACCTGGCGCGGGGTGGACGACAGCAGGTCCTCGCCGCGGAGCACGTGCGTGATGCCCATGAGCGCGTCGTCGACCGGGTTCACCAGCGTGTAGAGCGGGTGGCCGTTGCCGCGGACGATCACGAAGTCCGGGACGGAGCCGGCCTTGAACGTGACCTCGCCGCGGACCAGGTCGGTGAACGTGACGTCCTCGTCGGGCATCCGCAGGCGCAGCACGGGCTCGCGGCCCTCCGCGCGGTACGCGGCCTTCTGCTCGTCCGTGAGGTCGCGGTCGTAGCCGTCGTAGCCGAGCTTGGGGTCGCGGCCGGCGGCGCGGTGCCGGGCCTCGACCTCCTCCGGCGTCGTGAACGACTCGTAGGCGTAGCCGCCCTCGACGAGCCGGCGGGCGACGTCGGCGTACAGGTCCATGCGCTGCGACTGCCGGTAGGGCTCGTGCGGGCCGCCGACCTCGACGCCCTCGTCCCAGTCGAGGCCGAGCCAGCGCAGCGCGTCGAGCAGCTGCTGGTACGACTCCTCGGAGTCGCGCGCCGGGTCGGTGTCCTCGATCCGGAACACGAACGTGCCGCCGACGTGCCGCGCGTACGCCCAGTTGAACAGGGCGGTGCGGATCAGGCCGACGTGCGGCGTACCGGTCGGGGACGGGCAGAAGCGGACGCGCACCGGCGTCGCGGGGGCAGCAGCACTCACGCGCTCCACCCTAGCGAGCGCGGCGGGCCTCCCCCGCCGCGCTCCGGGCCCACGGCGTCAGGACCGGCGCAGCACCGGGTTGCGCAGGGTGCCGATCTCCTCGACCTCGACCTCGACGACGTCCCGCTCGGCCAGCAGGCCGACCCCCGCCGGGGTGCCGGTGAGGATGATGTCGCCCGGGAGCAGCGTGAACACCTCGGAGATGTACGAGATCAGGTACGCGACGTCGAACACCATCTGCGACGTCCGGCCGTCCTGCTTGGCCTCGCCGTTGACCCGGGACCGCACGGCCAGGTCCTCGACGTCGAGCCCCGGCACGACCCACGGGCCGATCGGGCAGGACGAGTCGAAGCCCTTGGCCCGGGTCCACTGCGAGTCGGACCGCTGGGCGTCCCGGGCGGTGACGTCGTTGGCGACGGTGTAGCCGAACACCTTGCTCAGGGCGTGCTCGGGCGCGACGTCCTTGGTGACCTTGCCGATGACGACGGCGAGCTCGGCCTCGTACGAGACCTCCTCGGTCCAGTCCGGCAGCACGATCGGGTCGTCCGGGCCGACGACGGCGGTGTTGGGCTTGAGGAACAGCAGCGGCGACGCCGGCACCTCGTTGCCCATCTCGGCGGCGTGGTCGACGTAGTTCCGGCCGACGCCGATGATCTTGGACCGCGGGATCACCGGGGCGAGCAGCCGGACGCCGTCGCCGAGCGGGATCCGCTCGCCGGTGGGCTGCACCGGGGTGTAGATCGGGTCGCCGCTGATGACGACGAGCTGCTCCTGACCCGGCTCCCCCTCCACGAGGGCGTAGCGGGGGTCGTCTCCGGTGGTGAACCTGGCGATGCGCACGGCCCCAGCCTAGGTCAGACGCGCGCCAGCACCTCGCCGTGCAGCACCGCGAACCAGCCGTCCGGGTGGGTGCCCCACTCGCGCCAGCCGGCGGCGAGCTGCTCCAGCCCGACCTCGTCGGCGAGCCCGTGCTCGACGGCCTGCCGGGCGAAGTCCGACACGACGCAGCGCTCGGCCCACAGGTCGGCCCACCAGGCCCGGTCCTCGTCCGAGGCGTAGCTCCACACCCCCGCCGTGGCGACGAGGCCGTCCGGGTCGAACCCGGCCGCGAGCGCCCAGGAGTGCAGCCGGCGGCCGGCGTCGGCCTCGGCGCCGTTGGCCTGGGTGACCTCGTGGTAGAGCGCGGACCACTCGTCGAGCACCGGCGACGCGGGGAACCAGGTCATGCCCGCGTAGTCCGCGTCCCGCACGGCGACGACGCCGCCGGGCCGGGTCACGCGGCGCAGCTCCCGCAGGGCGGCGACCGGGTCGGTGAGGTGCTGCAGCACCTGGTGCGCGTGCACCACGTCGAACGACGCGTCCGGGAACGGCAGCGCGTAGGCGTCGCCGACCTGGAAGGTCACGTTGTCCGCGCCGGCCTTCGCGGCCTCCTCGCGGGCGAGGTCGAGCACCTTCTCCGAGCGGTCGAGGCCCACGACGGCGCCGGGCGCGACCCGCGACGCGAGGTCGACGGTCACGGTGCCGGGGCCGCAGCCCACGTCGAGCAGGGACTGGCCGGGCTGCAGTGCCGGCAGCAGGTAGGCCGCCGAGTTCTCCGCGGTGCGCCACCGGTGGGAGCGCAGCACGCTGTCGTGGTGGCCGTGGGTGTAGACGTCGGCCTGGTGCGTGTCGGTCACGGTCCGACGGTAGCCCGGTCAGGGACGGGCATTCCAGTACGCGGTACGTCGCGTCCCGACCCGCGAGACGATGCGGCCGACGTCACGCCGGCGGGGGCACCCGCGCCCGGACGGCCGCCCGGCTAGCGTGGCGCCATGCAGCGGATCACCGGGGTGGACGTCGCCCGCGGCCTGGCGGTGCTGGGCATGCTCACCGCGCACGTCGGCCCCGGCGGGCCGGACGACCCGTGGCCCTGGTCGCTCGCGCAGGTCGTCGACGGCCGGTCGGCCGCGCTGTTCGTCCTGCTGTCCGGGATCTCGGTCGCGCTCATCTCCGGCGGCTCCGCGCCCGTCACCGGCGTCCGCCGGGTGCAGGCCCGCGCCAAGATCCTGGTCCGCGCGTTCGCCGTGCTCGGGATCGGGGTGGCGGTGATCCTGCTCGGCACGCCGATCGCGGTGATCCTGCCGACGTACGCCGTGCTCTTCGCGTGCGCGACGCCGCTGCTGGGCGTGCCGCCGCGGCGTCTGCTCGGCGGGGCGGTGGCCGTCGCCGCGTTCGGGCCGCTGCTGCACCTCGCGCTCCAGCCGGTGCTCCTGCGGCTCCCGGGCCGGGAGTTCACGGACCTGCTGGTCGGCGACTACTACCCGGCGGTCGTGTGGTTCGCGTACGTGCTGGTGGGCCTCGCCGTCGGGCGGATGGACCTGCGGGACCGCGGTGTCCGGCTCCGGCTGCTGGGCGCCGGGGTGGCGCTGGCCGTCCTGGCGCACGCGGCGTCGGCGCTGCTGACCCGGGTGGTCGCGGAGGACGAGACGCTGGTCGCGCTCGTCACCACCGAGCCGCACTCGTCGTCGGGCCTGGAGGTCGCCGCCAACACCGGCGTCGGCCTCGCGGTGCTGGCCCTGTGCCTGATCGTGGCCGACGCGGTCCCCGCGCTCGTGGCGCCGCTGGCCGCGACCGGTGCGCTCGCGCTCACCGCCTACACCGGCCAGCTCGTCGTGATCGCCCTGCTCGGGGAGTCGGTGGTGTGGGAGCCGGACGCCGGCACCTGGGGCGCGTTCCTGGTCGTGACGGTGCTGGTGTGCTGGCTGTGGCGGGCGGCGCTGGGCCGGGGCCCGCTGGAGCGGCTGCTGCACACGCTGGCGGCCCGGGCGGCCGACGTGTCGCCGGACGTGCTGCCCCCGCGCGACGCGGTGCCGGCCGCGCGCGACTGAGGCCGCTCAGGGCCAGTCGAGGTGCCGGTCCCACCGGTCCTCGGCCCGGGTGTACCGGACCCGCACGTGCGCCCGGTCCGAGTCGCCCTGCCAGAGCTCGACCTCGTCGGGCTCGACCGCCCACAGCTGCCAGGTCGGCAGCACCAGACCGGGCTCCCGGTCGACGCGCGCGCGGGCCTGCTGCACGGCGGCGTGCAGCTCCTCGGCGGACAGCAGCCGCTCCCCCGGCCGGGACGCGAGCGCCGCGGCACGGCTGCTCGGCGAGCGGCGCAGGAAGTCGGCCGCGCAGGTCGCGGCGTCCAGCGCCCGGGCCCGTCCGACGACCCGCACCTGCCGGCCCAGCGGCTGCCAGTAGAACGTCAGCGCCGCCCGCGGCTCGGCCGCGAGGTCCTGGGCCTTGCCGGCCCGCGCGTCGCTCGCGAACACCCACGCCCCGTCCGCGACGTCGGTGAGCAGCACGACGCGCGCGTGCGGCGCCCCGTCGGGCCCGACCGTCGACAGGCACAGCGCGTGCGGCTCGGGCACGCCGGCGGCGACGGCGGCGGCGAACCAGTCCTGGAACGCGTCGACCGGGTCCGCCGGCAGCGCGTACGGGTCGACCTCGGGCAGGTCGCCGGTGAGCGCGGGCAGCGACCGCAGCAGGTCGCGGGTGCTCGGGCGGGGCAGCATGCCGTTCAGTATCCGGCCGGGGCTCGCGCCGCGTCCGGGACACCGGCCGGGACCTTCGCGGGTCCCGGCCGGCACCGGCGCCTCAGCCCAGCTGCAGCAGCGGGTCGCCCGCCGCGACGCGGGTGCCCGGCTCCGCGAGCCGGGTGAGCGAGTCCGGCTGCGCCTCGAGCCCGACGACGGGGCAGATCGCCGACCGCCCGCCGGCCTCGACCGCCGCCGGGTCCCACTCGACCAGGAGCTGGCCCTGCTCGACGGCGTCGCCCTCGGCGACGTGCAGCGTGAAGCCCTCGCCGCCGAGCTGCACGGTGTTGATGCCGAGGTGCACGAGCACGCCGCGGCCGCCCTCGGCGAGCAGCACGAACGCGTGCGGGTGCAGCTTGGCGACGGTGCCGGCCACCGGGGCGACGACCGAGCGGCCGGCGCCGGACTCCGCGTCCGGCTGCACGGCCAGGCCCGGGCCGACGATCTCCTGGGCGAACACCGGGTCGTTCACGTCCGCGAGCGCGTGCACCACCCCGGCGACCGGCGCGAGGACGGTCAGCGCCATCAGCGCAGGTCCTCGATGTCCGAGGCGAGCGTGTCCGCCTCGGGCCCGACGATGACCTGCACGACGGTGCCGGACTGCATCACGGCGATCGCCCCGGCCGCCTTGAGGACGGACTCCGTCACCTTCGACGGGTCCTCGACCTCGACGCGCAGCCGGGTGATGCAGGGCTCGAGGTCGACGATGTTCGCGTCGCCGCCGAGTCCGGCCAGGATCTGCTCTGCCTTGCTCATGGTTCTTCTCCTTCGTGCTTCCCGCCGGTGCGGTGCGGCGGGCCGGTGCTGGCGTGCGGCGGCCCACTCGGGCCGCGGCTGTCACATGAGGTCCTCCAGGTCGGAGGCGAGGGTGTCGACGCTCGGGCCGATCACGACCTGCACCACCCGGCCGGACACCATCACGCCGAACGCGCCGGCGGCGCGCAGGGCGGCGGCGTCCACCCGGGACGGCTCCTTCACGAGCGACCGCAGCCGCGTCGTGCACGGCTCGATCTCGTCGATGTTCCCCACCCCGCCCAGGCCGGCGAGGATCGCCTCGGCCTGGCCGGTGCCCCGCGCGCTCATCCGGTCCTCCCGTCGTCCAGGGCCGCGCCCACGGCCTCCCGCTGGTCGAGCCGCTCGTCCTCGTCCCGCTCGCGCAGCCGCGGCACCAGGGCCGGCGCCGGTGCGCTGAGCGGCACCCACACGCTGTACCGGTCCCCGCGGTAGCAGGCGTTCGAGTACATCGCGGGCGTGTCGGCGCTGAACGTCCGCCGGGTCGCGCGCAGTACCGCCCGCGTCCCGCGCAGGTCGAGCAGCGCGGCCTCCTCGTCGGTCGCCTCCGCGGCGGTCAGCGTCTCCTCGCCCCAGGACGGGTCGAGGCCGACGGCGCGCAGCGCGTCGTGCATGCTCGGCGGCGGGCCGTCGGCGAGCAGCCCGGGCACCAGTCCGACCGACACCCAGTGCTGCTCGATGCTCATCGGGGACCCGTCGGCGTACCGGACGCGGCGCAGGTGGTGCAGCGGGGCGCCCGGCTCGGTGCCGAGCGCGTCGGCGGCCTCCGCGGAGGCGGGCACGGTGCCCATGCCGAGCACCCGGGTCTCGGGCCGCATCCCGCGGCGGCGCATCTCCTCGCCGAAGGTGGTCAGCCGCATCTCGAAGTCCATGCGCTGCGGCGCGACGAACGTGCCGCGCCCCTGCTCGCGCACGAGGACGCCCTCGCCGACGAGCGCGTCGACGGCCTGGCGCACGGTCATCCGGGAGACGCCGAACCGCTCGCACAGCGCCCGCTCGGACGGGATCGCGTCGCCGACGTGCAGCTCGCGCTCGACCAGGCCGACCAGGTAGGCGCGGACCGCCTGGTACTTGTGGGCGCCGGGGGCGGCGGACTGCTTCGCGTGCACGCGCTCACCCTCCCACCTCGGTCGCCGTCGTCCGCACCACCGGGTGCCCGTCCGGGCGCTCCGCGGGCGGTCATGTGGTCCTTGACACATACTCCGGTCTAGACCACTCTGACCGCAACTGGTCCAGACAACTTGCCGGCTCGACGGCGACCACGCACGTCCCGCACCGAAGCGCACCGCGTGCCCACACCTCCCCCCGACCCGCGCGCACCCGCCCCTGCGGGGCCCGCGACCCGAACCCACGAGGAGTGACCATGACCGCCACCACGGTCGATACCCCCAAGCGGGGCATCCCCGGACTCGCGCAGCTGCAGCGCGTGGGTCGATCCCTCATGCTCCCGATCGCCTCCCTGCCCGCCGCCGCGCTCCTCCTGCGGCTCGGCCAGGCGGACATGCTCGGCGCCGACGGCCTCGGGGCCCGCGCCGACTGGCTGCTGCCGGTGGCCGACGTGCTGGCCGCCGCGGGCAACGCGCTGCTCGGCAACCTGCCGCTGCTGTTCGCGCTCGGCGTCGCCATCGGGTACGCCCGGAAGGCCGACGGGTCGACGGGCCTCGCGGCGCTCGTGGGCTACCTCGTGTTCAAGGGCGTCACGGACGCCCTGTCGCCCTACATCCTCGGCGAGGCGGCCGAGGGCGAGACGCAGGAGCTCATCAACTACGGCGTGCTCGGCGGCATCGTCATCGGCCTGACCGCAGCGCTGCTCTACCAGCGGTTCTACCGGATCAAGCTGCCCCCGTACCTGGCGTTCTTCGGTGGCCGCCGGTTCGTCCCGATCGTGACGGCGGGCGCCGCCGTGCTCATCGCGGTCGTCGCGTCCCTCATCTACCCGGCGTTCGACGCGGGCTTCACCGCGGTCGGCGAGTGGGTCACCGGCTCGACCATCATCGGCGGCTTCGTCTTCGGCACCCTGAACCGCCTGCTGCTGCCGTTCGGCCTGCACCACCTGCTGAACTCGCTGCCGTGGTTCCAGTTCGGCTCCTACGAGGCCGACGGCCAGGTGTGGAACGGCGACATCGCCCGGTTCCTGCACGGGGACCCGACCGCCGGCACCTTCATGACCGGCTTCTTCCCGATCATGATGTTCGCGCTGCCCGCCGCCGCCCTGGCGATCGTGCACACCGCGAAGAAGAAGAACCGCAAGGTCATCGCCGGCATCATGGGCTCGGCCGCGCTGGTCGCGTTCGTCACCGGCGTCACCGAGCCGCTCGAGTTCGCGTTCGTCTACGTGGCCTACCCGCTGTACGCGATCCACGCCGTCCTCACCGGCACCTCGCTCGCGCTGGTGAACGCCCTCGACATCCGCAGCGGGTTCGGGTTCTCCGCGGGCGCGATCGACTACCTGCTGAACTTCCGGATCGCCGAGCAGCCGCTGCTGCTCATCGTGATCGGCCTGGTCTACGCGGTCATCTACTACTTCCTGTTCCGGTTCATGATCCTGAAGTTCAACTTCAAGACCCCGGGCCGGGAGGACGACCCCGTGGCCGAGGGCGCGGGCGACGAGGCGGCGCGTGCCGCGGACCCCACCCCGGCCGAGGTGCCGGCGACGGCGTCGGTCCCGGCCGCCAGGGTCGAGTCCCGCGCGGACGACCCGGGCCGGCGTCCGGGCGAGAGCACCTCGGGCGAGTCCCCGGCCTGACGCCGGAGTCCGCCCGGCTGGAAACGAGTGGAGCGTCCTGCCCGACACGCGTGGCGTGTCTCGGCAGAACGCTCCACTCGTGCGTTCCGTGGGATCAGGCGATCTCGACCTGGCTCAGGAACTTCTCCAGCGCGTCCAGGCTGGCCTCGGCTTCCGGGCCGTCGACCTCGGTCGCGAGCACGACGGTCTCGCCCGCGGCGGCGCCCAGGGTCATCACCCCGAGGATGCTCGCGGCCTGGACCGGGGCGGCGTCCCCCTTGCGGACCGTGACGGGCACCGGCTGCTTGCCGGCCTCCGCGACGAACAGGGCGGCGGGGCGGGCGTGCAGACCCTCCGCGATGGCGACGACGACGGACCGTTCCATGCCTGACCTCCGGTGCGAGCGGGATCGTGCCCGGCGTTGGGCACGCCCCGACTGTAACTGGTCTGGACCAGCCGCGGGGAGGCGCGCCCGCGCGCCGCGGGGTCAGCCCGCGCGCACCTCGTCGACGCCCTTGTTCGCCAGCTGGTCCGCCCGCTCGTTCCCCGGGTCGCCGGCGTGGCCCTTCACCCAGTGCCAGGAGATCGCGTGCCGGGCGACCTGCTCGTCGAGCGCCTGCCACAGGTCCTGGTTCTTCACGGGCTTCTTGTCGGCGGTGCGCCAGCCGTTCCGCTTCCAGCCGGCGATCCACTTGGTCACGCCCTGCATGACGTACTGCGAGTCGACGTGCAGGTCGACCCGGCACTGCTGGTTGAGCGCCCGCAGCCCCTCGATGACGGCTGTGAGCTCCATGCGGTTGTTCGTCGTGACGGCCTCGCCGCCGAACAGCTCGCGCTCGTGCCCGTTGGACCGGAGCAGCGCGCCCCAGCCGCCGACGCCGGGGTTGCCCTTGCAGGCGCCGTCCGTCCACATCTCGACGGCGGGCGGGGTGCTGCTGGGGGCGTCGCTCATGGTCGCCCACTGTAGGGCCGCCGAACCGTGGAAGGATCGGCCGGTGCCCCCCACCGACCGCCGGACCCTCGCCGACCGCGTCCCCGCGAACCCCCAGGACCCCGACGCGCTGTACGAGGCGTTCACCGGCTGGGCGACGGACCAGGGCCTCGCGCTGTACCCGCACCAGGACGAGGCGCTGCTGGAGCTGGTGACCGGCTCGCACGTCATCCTGTCGACGCCGACCGGCTCCGGGAAGTCGCTGGTCGCGACCGCCGCGCACTTCGTCGCCCTCGCCCAGGGCCGTCGCACCTACTACACCGCCCCGCTCAAGGCGCTGGTGAGCGAGAAGTTCTTCGCGCTGGTCGAGGCGTTCGGCTCGGCCAACGTCGGCATGATGACCGGCGACTCCGCGGTGAACCCCGACGCGCCGATCATCTGCTGCACCGCGGAGATCCTGGCCAACCAGGCGCTGCGCCAGGGCCCCGGCGCGGACATCGGCCAGGTCGTGATGGACGAGTTCCACTTCTACGCCGACCCGCAGCGCGGCTGGGCGTGGCAGGTGCCCCTGCTGGAGCTGCCGCGCGCCCAGTTCCTGCTGATGTCGGCGACCCTCGGCGACGTGTCGTTCTTCGTCGACGACCTCGAGCGACGCACCGACGTCCCCGTCGCCGTCGTCGCGGGCGCCGAGCGGCCCGTGCCGCTGACGTTCTCCTACGAGGTCGAGCCGCTGCACGAGCTGCTCGAGATGCTGGTGCAGACCGGCCGCTCCCCCGTGTACGTCGTGCACTTCACGCAGAAGGAGGCCGTCGAGCGCGCGCAGGCGCTGCTGTCGATGACCCTCGCCTCCCGCGAGCAGCGCGACCGGATCGCGGACGAGCTGGGCGACTTCCGGTTCGGGCCCGGTTTCGGCAGGACGCTGTCCCGGCTGCTGCGGCACGGCGTCGGCGTGCACCACGCGGGGATGCTGCCCAAGTACCGCCGGGTGGTCGAGCGGCTGACCCAGAAGGGCCTGCTCCGGGTCGTCTGCGGCACCGACACCCTCGGCGTCGGGATCAACGTGCCGATCCGCACGGTGCTGCTCACCTCGCTGGTGAAGTACGACGGCACCCGGATGCGGCACCTGTCCGCCCGCGAGTTCCACCAGATCGCCGGGCGCGCCGGCCGGGCCGGGTTCGACACCACGGGCGAGGTGTACGTGCTCGCGCCCGAGCACGTCATCGAGAACCGCAAGGCCCTGCAGAAGGCCGGCGACGACCCGAAGAAGCTCAAGAAGATCGTCCGCAAGCAGGCGCCGCCCGGGATGGTGAACTGGACGGACAAGACGTTCGAGCGCCTGCGGGACGCCGAGCCCGAGCCGCTGACCTCGTCGTTCGGCGTCTCGCACGCGATGGTGCTCAACGTCCTGGCGCGCCCGACCGGCGACCCCGTCGAGACCATGAAGCACCTGCTGCTCGACAACCACGAGCCCGAGGCGTCGAGGGGCCGGCTGGTCCGCCAGGCCATCGCGATCTACCGGTCGCTGCGCACGGCGGGCGTGATCGAGCGCGTGGTCGAGGACGGCCCCGGGCCGGAGCGGCTGCGCCGGACGGTGCGGCTGACGCTCGACGTGCCGCCGACGTTCGCGCTGAACCAGCCGCTGTCCCCGTTCGCGTACGCGGCGCTCGACCTGCTCGACCTCGAGGACCCCGGCTACGCGCACGACGTGGTGTCGGTCATCGAGGCGACGCTCGACGACCCGCGCCAGGTGCTCGCGGCGCAGGAGAACCGCGCCCGCGGCGAGGCGGTCGCGGCGATGAAGGCCGACGGCATCGAGTACGAGGAGCGGATGGCGCTGCTCGAGGACGTGTCCTACCCGAAGCCGCTCGCCGAGCTGCTGGGCGCGTCGTTCCAGATCTACAAGCAGACCAACCCGTGGGTCGCCGACCACGAGCTGTCCCCGAAGTCCGTCGTCCGCGACATGCACGAGCGCGCCGCGACCTTCGCCGAGTACGTCTCGCTCTACCAGCTCGACCGCACCGAGGGCGTGCTGCTGCGCTACCTCGCGGACGCGTTCCGGGCGCTGCGGCAGACCGTGCCCGACGACCTGCGGACCGAGGAGCTGCACGAGATCGTCGAGTGGCTCGGCGACCTGGTGCGCCGCACCGACTCCAGCCTGCTCGACGAGTGGGAGCGGCTCGCGCACCCCGAGGACCTGGACGACGCCACGGTCACCGAGTCCCGGCCGGAGGACGACGCTCCCCCGCCGATCACCGTGAACAGGCGGGTGTTCCGGGCGCTCGTCCGCGGGGCGCTGTTCCGCCGGGTCGACCTGGCCGCGCGCGAGGCCTACCCGGCGCTGGCGGCGCTGGGCGACCAGGACGCGTCGGACGCGCCGTGGACGGCCGACCGGTGGGGCGACGCGCTCGACCCGTTCTACGACGACCACGACGAGATCCTCACCGGCCCGGCGGCCCGCGGACCGGCGCTCTTCCAGGTCGACGAGCGGCCCGCCGGGCACGGCGAGGCGGGTGCGCGGGGCGACCTGTGGTTCGTGCGGCAGCTGCTCGACGACCCGGCCGGCGACCACGACTGGCGCATCGACGCCCTGGTCGACCTGCCGGCCTCCGACGCCGCCGGCGAGGTCGTGCTGCGGGTGCTCGCGGTGGGGCCGCTCTGACCTGCGGGAACGGCTTGATCGATTCCAGATAAGGGCAGGCAAACCTGCGTTTCCGCAAGTCAGGGCAGCCTTTCCTGTGATGACAGGACGTCATCTCCGGCCTACCGTGGCTGCCATGAGCGCCCTGTCGACCCACCTCCTGGACCGTGACCGCACCGCCGCACCGGCGTCCCGGCGCGCGCCCGAGCCGGGCGCTCCGGGCTCCGTCGACCCCGGTCCCGGCGCCCCGTCCGCGGTCGTCCTGCCGACCGCGGAGCGGCTGAACTGGCTGCGCGCCGGGGTGCTCGGCGCCAACGACGGCATCGTGTCCGTCGCCGCGACCGTGGTCGGCGTCGCGGGCGCCTCGACCGGGCTCGCGACCCTCGCGGTCGCGGGCGTCGCCGCCCTGGTCGCGGGCGCGCTGTCGATGGCGGCCGGCGAGTACGTGTCGGTCAGCAGCCAGCGCGACGCGGAGAAGGTGCTGCGCGCGCACGGCGTCCGGGACGCCGAGGAGTCCCTGACCAACCCGTGGCACGCGGCGCTGGCGTCGCTCGTGGCGTTCGTGGTCGGCGGCGTCGTGCCGCTGCTCGCGATGCTCGGCCCGTGGGGCGGCGAGGTGCGGGTGGTGGCGACGTTCGCGGCGGTCGTCGCGGCGCTCGTGGTGACCGGCACCGTGAGCGCCCGCATGGGCGGCGCCCCTGCCGGCCGCGCGGTGCTCCGCAACGTCGTGGGCGGCAGCCTGGCGATGGCGATCACCTACGGCGTCGGCTCCGTGGTCGGCCTCGCGGTCTGACCCGCTCTCCGCCCGGGCTCTCCGCCCGAGGTCGACGGTTCCGCCCGAGGTCGACGGTTCCGCCCGAGGTCGTCGGTTCCGCCGGGGCCTCCGTGGCCGGAACCGACGACCTCGGCAACGGGCGGGTGCCGTCAGAGGCGGGCGGCCGTCAGCACGACCAGCGCCAGGACGCCGAGCACGCCGGCCGCCAGGGCGGCGTCTCCCGCGCCCAGCCGGACCGGGCGCCAGACCGTGCGCGGGCCGGCGGCGAGGCCGCGCGACTCCAGCGCCAGCGCGACGCGCTCGGACGCGCGGATCGACGCGACCAGCAGCGCGAACGCCGACCGGCCCAGCCCGCGCCAGCCCTCGCGCGGCCGGCCGTCCCGGCGGAGCGGGGCGCGGACCAGCTGCGCCGCCCGGATCGTCGCCCACTGCCGCGGCAGCCCCGCGAGCATCCGGTGGCCCGCCAGCAGCGCGTACGCGTACCGCGGGCTCAGCCGCGCGTGCCGGACGAGGCTCACCATCAGGTCCCGCGGCGGCGTGCTCGCCAGGAACGCGACGGTCGCGACCCCGATCACGCACCCGCGCAGGGCGAGCGCCGCGCCGACCACCAGGCCCTCGTGCGTCACCAGGAACGGCCCGCCGGCGACGAGGACGACGCCCGGCCGGCTCATCGCGTTGACCAGCAGCACCCCGGCGCCGAACGTCCAGAACGGCACCTGGGCCAGCAGCAGCCGCCGACCGCCCACCCCGGCGCCCCACCGGGCCGCTGCGAGCCCGAGCAGGTACAGCGCCGCGAGCGCGGCCGGGTCCAGCAGGGCGAGGGTCGCGAGCGACACCGCGACGACCAGCAGCAGCTTGACGGTCGGGTTCCGGGCACCGCGCGCCGTCACGGGACCCGCACCCCCGCCGGGTCGGGCACGCCGGCCGGGTCGGGCACGGCGGCCGGGTCGGGCACGGCGGCCGGGTCGGGCGCGCCGGCCGCGCGGAGGGCGCGGGCGTCCAGCGCGGCGAGCGCGTCGCGCAGCCGGACCGCGTCGCCGACCAGCTCCGCGAGCCGGCGCAGGAGCCGCGACGGCCGCAGCCGCGCGGCGGCGAGGAGGCGCGGCTCCCGCAGCAGCGCGAGCGGGTCCACGTCCGCGACCAGCCCGCCGTCGGCGACGACCAGCACCCGGTCCGCGACCGACGCCACCGCCCGCAGGTCGTGGCAGGTGAGCAGCACGGCCCGACCCGCGCGGGCCTCGTCCGCGAGCGCCCGCAGCACGGCCGCGGTCCCGTGCCGGTCGAGCCCGAACGTCGGTTCGTCCGCCAGCAGGACCGGGCGGTCGTGGACGAGCATCGCGGCCAGGCTCAGCCGGCGCTGCTCGCCGCCGGACAGCCGGTGCGGGTCCCGGTCGGCAAGCGCGGCGAGGCCGAACCGGGCGAGCGCGGCGGCCACCCGGTCGTCCGTGGCGGGGCCGGGCGGCAGCCCGACGGCGACCTCCGCCGCCACCGTGCGCCCCGCGAGCTGGTGCTCGGGGTTCTGCACGACCAGCCCGGGGCGCGCGCCCTCGACGACTCCCGCGAGCGGGGGCAGCACGCCCGCGAGGGTGGCGACGAGCGTGGACTTGCCCGAGCCGTTGGCCCCGACGACCGCCACGACCTCGCCGGCCCGCAGCCGGACGTCGACGTCGCGGAGCACGGGTTCCGCCGCGGTCCTGCGGGCCGCCCGACCCGCGGGCCGCCGGCCGACCGCCAGACCCCGGCCCGCGAGCAGCACCTCCCCCTGCCCGGCGGCCGGGGCGCGCGACGGCGGCGCCTCCGCGGCCAGCCCCGGAAGCAGGTCGAACGCCCCCGGCTCCCCCGCCGCTCCCCCGAGCGCCACCGCGAGCTCGACGTCCTCGGGCAGCCAGCAGCCGCGGGCGAGCAGCTCGCGCCCCGCGTCCCGCGCCACCTCGGCCGCGGGACCGTCGTGGGTGACCCGGCCGTCGGCGGACAGCACCACCCACCGGCCCGGCAGCCCCGCGACGCCCGCGTCCCCGGCGAGTGCGTCCAGCCGGTGCTCGACCAGCACGCACGCCGCGCCCGTCGACGCCCGCGCCGCGGCCAGCGCCGCCCGCACCGCCGCCACGCCGTCGGCGTCCAGCATGGACGTCGGCTCGTCGAGCAGCAGGAGCCGGGGCCGGGTCACCACCGCGGCCGCGAGCGCGACCCGCTGCAGCTCGCCGCCGGAGAGCGCGTCCGTGCGCCGGCCCGCCAGGTGCGCGGCGCCCGCGGCACCGAGCGCCGCCGCCACCGCCGGCCCGATCGCGGCGGGCGGCGTCCCGAGGTTCTCCAGGGGGAAGGCGACCTCGTCCGCCACGTCCGCCAGGCAGACCCCGGTCTCGGGGTCCTGCGCGAGCACCCCGACCACGTCCGCGAGCGCCGCGACGCCGTGCTCCGCGACGGGGCGGCCCGCGACCGCCACCCGCCCCGAGACCCGCGCGGGCACCGCGTGCGGGACGGCGCCGTGCAGGCAGCGCAGCAGTGTCGACTTGCCCGCGCCGGACGGGCCGAGCACGAGCACCTGCTCCCCCGGGGCGAGCCGCAGGTCGACGGGGCCGACGCCCGCGCCGCCGTCGAGCACCGCCTCGAGCCCGGCGACGTCGAGCACGGCCTCCGGGTCGGGTCCGGGGCCGGCCCCCGCCGGGTCGGCCGCCCGGCCCGCCGCCGGCTCGGCCGCCGGGTCAGCCACGCCGCGCCACGGGCTCGCGCGCGGCGGCCGCTGCGCGCCCGATCGCGAACCCGTCCAGCACCCCGGTGCGGCGCAGGGCGTCCACGACCACCTTCGCCAGCAGCCCGCCGAGGACGACACCCGACGCGGCCTGGAGCACGAGCCGCAGGACGAGCACGTCCTGCCCGTACCAGCCGAACCGGAACGCCGACCACCCGAACACGAGGGTCGCGCCGAGCAGCCCGGACAGGGCGAACCGGGCCCAGCCGAACCGCCGGTACCGCCCGAGCGCGAACGGGATCTCGCTGCCGAGGCCCTGGAGCAGCGCGGCGACGACCAGCAGCGGCCCGACCGGCGACCCGAGGAACACCACCTCGACCACCGAGGCCAGCACCTCGGCGAGCACCCCGACGCCGGGCCGCCGGATGATCGCGATCGCGATCGGCGCCACCAGCAGCCAACCGCCGAGCAGCAGGTGCTGCGCGAGGTCGCCCGCGGGACCCATCAGCACCGCGAGGCCGTTCCACGCCTGGACCAGCGCCCAGTACAGGAACCCGAAGACCACCCCGAGCACGACCATGAGCACGATGTCCTTCAACGCGAGCGGCTCGCGCCGCGGCCGCCCGCCCGGGACGCGCTCAGCCACGGGACCGGGTCGGGCTGTTGAGCGAGAAGGTGACGTGGCTGGTCACGTGCTGGACGCTGCGACCGACCCGCGCCCACGCGCCGACGACGGTCTCCACGAGCGCGCCCACGTCGCCCTCCAGCCGCGTGACGAAGTGCTCGGAGCCACGGAAGGTCCCGTTCCCCCGCGCCAGCTCGATCGCCGCCTCGATGTCCCGCATGTGGTCGGGCTCGACCCCGGCCCGGACGTCGTCGGCGAGCGGGTACAGCGCCCACTCGGCCGCGCCGGACCGGCCGGTGCGCCGGCCCGGCGGCAGCGCGACCGCGCGCGGACCCGCGCCCCCGGGCAGCGTGCACCGCACCTCGCCGGGGCAGCCGCGCGACAGGTGCAGCGTGACCGCCGCGTGCTCGCCGGTGGCGGCCACCGCGTCGACGAGGTCGGTGAGATAGCGCTGCAGGTCCGCCTCGGCGCCGCCGACGTAGGTGCTCACGTCGCCGGTCTGCACGACCAGGCCGTCCGTGGCCACGGAGCCGAGGGCGCCGAGGATCGTCTCGGCGTAGCGGTCGGACATCACCGCGACGGTGACGCGGGCGCCGACCCCGAACCGGAGCGGGTCGGCCACCAGGTCGGCGGCGGGCTCCGGCCCGGGCCCGGGCCGCGTCGTCGGGGGTGTCGGGATCATGCGTCCTCCTGTGCTGGTCGGATCAGCACGAGAGGACGGCGGACGGGTGCCCGGCATCCTGCGAGATGTCGCTCCCTGCGCTGGCATGATCCAGATCAGGTTCTACGGTCGGAGTTCGAGTACTCCCTCTCAGCCCGGCTCACCGGACTCCCGTGCTGCCCCGACGCTAGCAGCACCGCCCCTAGGCTGACCCCGTGAGCAGGTCCAAGAACGCCCCGTCCGGGACGCCCGCCCTCGTCGCGCTGGCCGCCGCCGGGGTCCCGCACACCGCGCACGCCTACGACCACGACCCCCGCAGCACGGTCGGCTACGGCCTGGAGGCGGCCGAGGTGCTGGGCATCGACCCCGAGCAGGTCTACAAGACCCTGATGGCGTCGGTGGACGGGACGCTCACCGTGGCGGTGGTGCCCGTCGCGGGGAAGCTCGACCTCAAGGCGCTGGCGCACGCCGTCGGCGGCAAGAAGGCCGTGATGGCCGACCCCACCGCCGCGGAGCGCGCGACCGGGTACGTGGTCGGCGGCATCTCCCCGCTCGGGCAGAAGACGGCGCACCCGACCGTCGTCGACGAGACCGTCCAGCTGTTCGACACGGTGTTCGTGTCCGGCGGCCGCCGGGGCCTCGACGTCGAGCTGGCCCCGGACGACCTGATCCGGCTCACCTCGGCCACGGTGGCGGACATCGCGCGCGGCTGACCGCCCGCGCGTCCGCCACCGGGCCGCCGCTACCGGGCCGCCGCTACCGCGCGCTCCGCGCCAGCGTCCGCACCCCCACGAGCAGCCCGAGGCCGGCGGTCAGCACCGCCGCCACCGCGCCCCACGCGACCGTCGAGGACGCCAGGTCCCCGGCGAACAGCGCGCGCTCGGCGTCCACGACGTACCGGAGCGGGTTCACGTCCGCCGCGGCCTGCATCCACCGCGGCCCGGTCTCCAGCGGCAGCAGCATCCCGGACAGGATGAGCAGCGGGAACAGCAGCGTCTGCTGCACGGCCCAGAACATCCAGTCCTGCTTCCGGACCGCGATCGCCAGGGCGTAGGACAGCGATCCGATCCCGACGCCGAACACCGCGAGCAGCACCAGCCCCAGGAGCGCGCCCGCCGGGTTGAACGAGAACCCGAACGGCAGCATCACGGCCACGACCACCACAGACTGCGCGACGATCGGCACCATCTCCTTCCAGGACCGGCCGACCAGCTGCGCCGACCGGGCCAGCGGGGTGACGAGCAGCCGCTCGTGGGCGCCGGTCTGCATCTCGAACAGCAGGTTCGCCCCGGTCGTCGACGTCCCGAACAGGGTCGTCATCACGAGGATCCCGGGCACGAACCAGGCCCAGACGTCGCCGCCGGGCAGCCCGTCGCCGACGGACCCGGCCAGCAGCGGCCCGAACAGGCCGAGGAACACGACGGGCTGGATCAGCCCGAACACGACGGAGAACGGGTCGCGCACGGTCGGCAGCAGCTCGCGGGTCATCACGAGCCAGGCGTCGCCCCACCAGGACCGGGTCGCTTCGCGGGCGGGCAGGGTCTCGGCGGGGAGGGTCGGAGCGGTCGTCGCGGTCATGCCGCCACCTCCACGGGGTCGGTCGAGCGCGCGGCCCCCTCCTCGCGGAGGCTGCGGCCGGTGAGGGTCAGGAAGACGTCGTCGAGCGTGGGCTGGTGGCCCTCGGCCCGGGCGATGGCGAGCCCGCGCGCGCCGGCGGCGGCGAGCACGGCGGGCAGGGCGGTGGGGGCGTCGGCGACGCGGGCGCGCACCTCGGTCCCGTCCACCTCGACGTCGCGCGCCCCGGGCGCCCGGGCGGCGACCTCCGCGAGCGCCGGCGCGTCCGCGGGGTCGGCGGCCGCCAGCACCAGCCGGTCCCCCGCGAGCGTGTGCTTGAGCGCCGCGGCGGTGTCGTCCGCGATCACCCGGCCCTCGTCCACGACGACGACCCGCTCGGCCATCTGGTCGGCCTCGTCGAGGTAGTGCGTGGTGAGTACCACGGTCATCGCGTGCCGCTCCCGCAGCCGGAGGATGTGCTCCCACAGGTTGGCGCGGTTGTGCGGGTCGAGCCCGGTGGACGGCTCGTCCAGGAACAGCAGCCGCGGGGCGTGCACGAGCCCGAGCGCGACGTCGAGCCGGCGGCGCTGCCCGCCGGACAGGTCGGACACCTTGCGGCGGGCGAGCGGCTCCAGGTCGAGCTGGTCCATGAGCTCGGCGGCCCGGCGGCGCGCGTCCCGGCGGTCGAGCCCGTAGATGGTGCCCCTGCACGACGAGCTCGTCGGCGGCGCGCTGCGCGTGGCCCGCGCCGTTGCCCTGGCCGACGTAGCCGATCCGGCGGCGCACGGTGCCGGGCTCGCGGGCGACGTCCGCCCCGGCGACCTCGGCGGCCCCGGCGGTGGGCGCGATCAGCGTGGTGAGCATCCGGATGGTCGTGGTCTTGCCGGCCCCGTTCGGGCCCAGCACGGCGACGAGCTCCCCCGGCGCGATGTCGAGGTCCAGGCCGCGCACGGCGTGCACCGTCGGCCCCTTGCCCCCGGCGAAGTCCTTGGTCAGTCCCCTGGTGCGGATCATGGCGGGTTCCCCTCTGCTGGTCATGGCACCACCGTGGCGGGAGTAGCGGTCAGCTCCTGTCCGCTATCCGGAGCAGACTGCGCGGCATGACCGCGATCCCCGACCTGGCCGACGCCCCCGCGACGCCGTCGTCGCGGCTGCTCGCCCTGCTGTCCCTGCTGCAGACCCGGCGCGACTGGCCCGGCGACGTGCTCGCGGGCCGCCTCGGCGTCAGCCCGCGGACCGTCCGCCGGGACGTCGACCGGCTTCGCGCTCTCGGCTACCCGGTGCACGCCACCAAGGGCCCCGACGGCGGGTACCGGCTCGCGGCCGGGACGGCGATGCCGCCGCTGATGCTCGACGACGAGCAGGTGGTCGCCCTCACCGTGGCCCTGCAGACCGCGACCACGGGCGTCGACGGGCTCGACGAGGCCGCGGCCCGCGCACTCGCGACCCTGCGCCAGGTGCTGCCCGCGCGGCTGCGGGCCCGGGTCGAGGGGCTCGACCTCACCGCCGTGCGCCGGCCGCCCGACCCCGCCGAGGAGCACGTGGACACCGAGCGGCTGATGGCGGTCGGGGCCGCGATCCGGGCGCGGGAGGTGCTGCGGTTCGACTACGCGGCGCCCGGGGCCGACGGGAGCGGGACCCGCGACGCCCCCGACGGACCGCCGCGCCGGGTCGAGCCGCACCACCTGGCCACCCGCGGCCGCCGCTGGTACCTCGTGGCGTGGGACCTGGACCGCCGCGACTGGCGGACGTTCCGGGTCGACCGGCTGCACCCGCGCACCCCGACCGGGCCGCGGTTCGAGCGCCGGGACCTGCCCGCCGCCGACGTGGCGGCGTACCTGCAGCAGCAGTTCGCCGGCGTCTCCCAGCCGTGCCGCGGCGAGGCGGTGCTCGACGCACCGGCGTCGCTGGTCGCACGCTGGGCGGGGCCGGCGGACGTGGTCGAGCCCCTCGACGCCGAGCGGTGCCGGGTCGTCGCCGGGTCGTGGTCCTGGGTCGGCCTCGCCGCGTGGCTGGGGATGTTCGACGTGCCGCTGCGCGTCGTCGGGCCGCCGGAGCTGCGGGACGCGGCGCGGGAGCTCGCGGGGCGGTACGCGGCGGGGGCGGGCGAGCCGTCGCCGGGCGAGCCTGCGCCGGACCCGGCCTGACCGCCGCCCGCCCGCCGTCGGCCGGCCCACGAGCGATTAGGGTCGGGCACATGACGACGGGGGCGACCGAGCTGGCGGAGCGGCTGGCGCGCGTCCGGTCCCGGATCGCGGCCGCCGAGTCCGCGGCGGGCCGCCCGGCCGGCTCGGTCCGGCTGCTGCTCGCCACCAAGACCCAGGACGCCGCGACGGTGCGCGCCGCCGTGCTCGCCGACATCGCGGGTGCCGCCACCACCGCGGGTGCCGCGCGCCGGGCGCTGCTGGGCGAGAACCGGGTGCAGGAGCTGGTCGCCAAGGGGCCGGAGCTCGCCGACCTCGCACCCGAGCTGCACCTCATCGGCCCGCTGCAGTCGAACAAGGTGAACGCCGCCCTGCGCTGGGCCACCTGCGTGCAGAGCGTCGACTCGGCGGCCCTGGCCGACCGGCTAGCGCGCCGGTGCGCCGACGACGACCGGACGCTCGACGTGCTGGTGCAGGTCAACGTCTCGGGTGAGCCGACCAAGCACGGCGCCGCGCCGCAGGACGCGCTCGACGTCGTCCGGGCCGTCGCCGGGCACGACCGGCTGCGGCTGCGCGGCTTCATGACCGTCGGCGCCAACACCCCCGACGAGCGGGCCGTGCGCGCCGGGTACGCCGCGCTGCGCGACCTGCGGGACAAGGTCGCGGGCAGCGGCGAGGCCGGCACCGGCGACGCCCTCGAGCTCTCCATGGGGATGAGCCGCGACCTGGAGGCCGCGGTGGCCGAGGGCGCCACGATCGTCCGGGTGGGGACGGCCGTGTTCGGGGCCCGACCGGCCCCCGCGGCACCCGCGGGCCCGGACGCGTGACCGCCCCCGCCGACCGCCGGTTCCCCCGGCGCGTCTACGCCCGCGGCACCGAGCCGGACGGCCGGTTCTCGCTCGCCAACGAGCGCACGTTCCTGGCGTGGGTCCGCACGGCGCTCGCGCTGCTGGCGGGCGGCGTCGCCCTGGAGGCCCTGGACCTGCCGGTCGAGCCGCACCTGCGCCTCGCCGCGGCGGTGCTGCTGATCCTCCTCGGGATCGCGGCGCCGGCGCAGGCGTGGTTCGGCTGGGCGCGGGCGGAGCGCGCGCTGCGCGAGCGGCAGCCGCTGCCCGCGCCGGCGTTCAGCGGCCCGCTCGCGGCTGGCGTGGCGCTGGCCGGGGCGCTGGTGCTCGTCGGGCTGCTGCTGCGGTGAGCGCCGGCACCCCGGCGCACGCCGCCCCGCCCGGCGCCCAGCCGGAGCGCACCGCGCTGGCTTGGCGCCGCACCTCGCTCTCGGTCGCGGTCGGCTCCCTGGTCGCCGGCCGGGTGCTCGAGCCGTGGGCCGGGCCCGCCGTGTGGGTCCTCGTGGTGCTCGGCCTGCTCGGCGCCCTCGCGCTCGACCGCGCCGGCGCGCACCGGGCCACCTCCTGGGCAGATGTCGTCGACGACGCGCACCCCGACCGCGGTCCCGGCGCGCCCGTCCCCGACGGCGCCCGCACGCCGGGCGGCGGGGCGCTCGGCGCGACGGCGCTGGCCGCGGCACTGCTGGGCGTGGTCGCGCTGGTCGCGGTGCTGCGGCACGCCGCGGTCTGAGGCCCCGCCGCCGCGAGCGACCCCGGGCTCAGTGCCCGTACGCCGCCAGCGACCGGTCGGTCGGCACGATCTCCTTGCCGAGCGGGACCAGCGACACCGGGATCATCTTGAGGTTCGCGATCGCGAGCGGGATCCCGACGATCGTCACGGCCTGCGCGAGCGCCGTGGTGAGGTGCCCGAGGACCAGCCACCAGCCGGCGACGAGGATCCAGACGACGTTGCCGATCGTCGACATGGCGCCCGCGGTCGGCCGGTCCACGATCGTGCGGCCGAAGGGCCACAGCGCGTAGGACGCCATGCGGAACGACGCGATGCCGAACGGGATGGTCACGATCAGCACGCAGCAGATGATCCCGGCCAGGACGTAGCCGAGCGCGAGCCAGATGCCGCCGAACAGCAGCCAGATGATGTTGAGGAGCGCCTTCACCCGTCCAGCGTGGCAGGCCGCGGCCCGCGGGCGCATCCGGGGTTCCCCCGACCCGACCCTGGTCCTGCGGCACGCGCGCCGCGGGTCGGCCCCGTCACGGGACGCGCGCGGTCCACTCCGGGTTGCCGAACTTCTCCTCGACGAGCTGCTGCGCCCGCTCCAGCTCCTCCGGGCGCAGGTCGCCGTCGACGGTCCGGTACCGCGACCGGAAGTGCGCGATGAAGGCGTCGATGACCTGCTCGCGCGGCAGCCCGGTCTGGGACCGCACCGGGTCGACCCGCTTGTTCGCGCTGGTGGTGCCCTTGTCGGACAGCTTCTCGCGGCCGATCCGCAGCACCTCGAGCATCTTGTCGGCGTCGATGTCGTAGGCCATCGTCATGTGGTGCAGCACGGCCCCGCCGGCCAGGCGCTTCTGCGCGGAGCCCGCGATCTTGCCCGCCGGGGACGCGATGTCGTTGAGGCCGGAGAACGTCGCGGTCACGCCCACGTCGGCGAGGGCGCCGATCACCCAGTCGTCGAGGAACCGGTACGACTGCTCGAACGACAGGCCGTCGACCAGGGACGCCGGCACCACGAGCGAGAACGTGATGCAGTTGCCGGCCTCCATGAACATGGCGCCGCCGCCGGAGATCCGCCGGACGACCGTCACGTCGTGCTTGGCCACGCCCTCGGGGTCGACCTCGTTGCGCAGCGACTGGAACGAGCCGATGAACACGGCGCGCTCGTCCCACTCCCAGAACCGCAGGGTCGGGCCGCGCCGGCCGGCCGCGAGCTCCTCGGTCAGCACCTGGTCCAGCGCCCCCAGCACGGCGGGCGGCAGCGGGCCGGGGTGGATCAGCTCGAACGTGTGGTCCTGCCAGGACGTCGCGTGGCCGAGCGCGCGCCGCACGGCGATGGCCACGGCCTCGGGCGTGAACCCGACCATCTGCACCGGGGCGTCGAACCGGCCGTCGGCCTCGGCGCGGCGCAGGCCGTCCTCGATCGCCGTCGTCAGGTCGGCGACCCGCGCGTCGGCGGGCCGGCCGCGCAGGGACTCGTCGATGACCGCCAGGGCGGCGTCGGGCTCGAGGAAGAAGTCGCCGCTGACGCTCACCTCGGTGAGCGCTCCGCCTGCCACCTCCACGTCCGCTGCCACGAGCTTGCCGCCGGGGACCTTGTACTCGCCACGCACGGTCCCGATCCTAGGCCCCTGACCGGCGTGGTCGCCGGTGGACGGAGGTCCCGGCCCCGCGCCGGGCACCGAGCGCCCGCCACAGCGCCGCCCACTGCTCCGGGCGCAGGTCCCGCGGCAGCGCGCGCTGCGGCACCCCCGCGTCCGCGAGCGCCCGGCGGGCCGTCGCCCCCGGGACCCGCGCCGCCCGCGCCAGCACCTGGTCGAGCCCCCGGCCCGCGCCGGTGAACACGGCCCCCACGAACCGCTGGTAGCCGTCGCGCTCGCCCGGGTCGACCAGCGGGCGGTCGCGCCGGGCGACGGTCAGCAGCCCGCCGTCGACCGAGGGCCGCGGCCGGAACGCGTCGGCGGGCACCCGGCCGTGGAGGGCGACCTCGAACCACGGGTCGGTCTGCGCCGTGAGCAGCGTCCGCCCGCCGACCCCGGCGCGCTTGCGGGCCACCTCCCACTGGGTCAGCAGCACCGCGTGCCGCCACCGGCCGTGGTGCAGCAGCCGGCGCAGCAGCGGCGTCGTCAGGTGGAACGGGATGTTGCCGACCACCACCGGCCGGTCGAGCGGCACCCGCAGCGCGTCCGCGCACAGCACGGTGGCGCCGGCCGCGCGGGCGCGGAGCCGGTCGGCCCGGCGCGGGTCGACCTCGATCGCGAGCACGTCGCGGCCGAGGCCGGCGAGCGGCCGGGTCAGCGCGCCGTCGCCGGCGCCGATCTCGAGGACGGGTCCGTCGGTCGCGCCGACCAGGCGCACGACGGCGTCGATGGTCGGACGGTGGTGCAGGAAGTTCTGGCCGAGCTCGTGCCGGCCGCCGTGGGGGTGTCGCACGGGAGGTGCTCCAGTCGCAGGCAGGACGGAGCACCCGGAGGGGCGGAAGCGAAGGTTCGGCCCGGCTCCGGGTGCTCGGGGCATCCGGAGGCGGCGACCGGTGTGACGTCCGGCCGCGCTCAGGCGGACCGGGGGCGTGCGACGGCCGCGGCGGCCGTGCTGATCAGCGTTCCCATGCGGGCGACGGTACGGCGCGCCCGGGTGCGGGCGCACGGTGTTTTCCGGTCGTGCGAACGGCCGGCGGACCCGCGGTCAGTCCGCGGGCGAGACGTAGTACGTCGCCGCCATGTCCTCGTCGGTGCGGCCCTGCGCCGCGGCGCGGTCGAGGCGGGCCGAGAACGCCTCGGCGCCGTCCAGGTGCAGCCCGCGCTCGCGCGCCGCCGCGACGATCAGGCGCGCGTCCTTGCCGGACGTGCCGACCGCGAACGCGGCGGGGCTGAGCCGGTCCTCGCGGATCAGGTCGGCCTTGACCCGGAGGAACGGGGTGTCGAGCGGGCCGCCGTCGAGCACCTCGAAGAACCGGTCCGGCTCCACGTCCAGCGCCTCGGCGAGCGCCAGCACCTCCCCCGCGGCGTTGGCCACGGTGATGACCCATCCTCGCGCGCGTCGGGGCCGCGGCCCAGCCGGGCCCGACGGGACGGCGCCGAGCGGCACCCGCGGGGTCAGCCCAGGCCGCCCAGCGCGCGCTCGGCGCTGCTCCGGGCGACGCCCGCGAGCGTGGCCGGGTCCGCGGGCTCGGCCGCCGGGTCCACGCCCGAGGCCGTGGTCGTCACCAGCGCGTTGCCGGCGAGGGCGGTCACCTCGACCTCGGGGCTGGTCGCGCCCTCGGCCGTCAGGGTCAGGGTGCGCACGACGGTCGGCACGGTGCCGCGGTCGGTCGTCGGCGGGTCCGCGGTCCACGCGCCGCCGTCCGTCCCGGGGTTGGTCTGCTGGTAGGCGTCGCAGTCCTCGAGCGTGCCGACCAGCACGTCGAACGCCTCCTGCGCGGCCGCGTCGTCGGCGAGCACCAGGACGGACTGGATGACGGTCACCGCGTCGTCGCTGGCGAACCGCCGCAGGAACACGTCGGGCTCCCGCTCGGTGGTCGTGACCGCGGGCGTGCACGCGGACGGGTCGACCGTCGAGCGCTCGGGCAGACCCCACTGCGCCTCCGGCGCGTCCGCGAGCGACTGGCCCGCGGCCATCGGCACCGCGTCGGCGAGCTCGGCGTCCGTGAGGAACAGCGCGGGGGCGGTGTCGGCGTCGAACCCGCCGGCGCCGGACGTGGCGCCGGAGGTCGCCGTCGGCGACGGCTCCGCGGTCGACGTCGGGGAGGCCGAGGCCGTCGCGTCCGGGGTCGCCGCACCGGGCTCGGGCGCGGGCGCCCAGGGCCGCCAGGCCAGCAGCACGCCGGCGGCGAGCGCCAGGACGAGGGTCAGCAGCCAGGGCCAGGCCCGGTCGCGCGGGACGCGGGTGCCGGCCGCCGTCGAACCCCCCGGCGGGCGCCCGCCGGGCCCGGGCTGGTCGGCGGGTGCGGGCGGGCGCGCGGGGTCCGTCATCGGGTCTCCCTGGGCCGGGGGCGCTGTCCCGCGCCACGCTATTGCGGGCCGCCGCCCGGCGCGAGAGGGCGGCGTGCTGCGGCGACGAGGCGCGTGACCTGCGCGGCCGTCGCGGCGAGGTGGGCGGTCGTCGTCGCCGGATCCAACGCGTCGACCGACGGGAGCGGCCGCGGGTGCACGGGCAGCACCGCGTCGAACGGGCCGGCGGGATCGTCGGGGCCGAGCTCGACCGCGCCCGCGAGCGCCACGACCACCGCGCCCGCCGCGCGCCCGAGCGCCGCCACGCCCGCAGGGGTCTTGCCGCGCGCCGTCTGCGCGTCGAGCCGGCCCTCCCCGGTCAGCACGAGGTCCGCACCCGCGACCGCGTCCGCCAGCCCGACGGCCCGCGCCACGTACCCGAACCCGGGCTCCCGCTCCGCGCCGAGTGCCAGCAGCGCCGCGCCCAGCCCGCCTGCGGCCCCGGCGCCCGGCCGGTCCGCGACGAGGTGCCCGTGCGCCGCGAGCGCCGCGCCCCACACGTCGAGCCGGCCGTCGAGGTGCGCCACCTGCTCGGGCGTCGCGCCCTTCTGCGGGCCGAACACGTGCGCCGCGCCGGCGGGGCCGTGCAGCGGGCTGTCGACGTCGGTCAGCACGACCAGGTCGACCCCGCCGAGGTCCGGCAGCGCGTCGAGCGTGCCGAAGTCCCACAGCGGGTTGGTGCCGGGCGCCCCGAGCGGCGCCCCGTCACGGTCGTGGGCCGACGCCCCCATCGCGAGCAGCAGCCCCAGCCCGCCCGTCCGTGCAGGCCGTGCCACCGAGCGCGACGACCACCCGGCGCGCGCCGTGGTCGACCGCGTGCCGCACCAGCAGCCCGAGCCCCGCGGAGCCGGCGCGCGGCGGGAGGTCCGGGCCGACGTCGACCTGGGCGAGCCCGATGCACGAGGCCGCCTCGACGACCGCGGTCGTCCCCGGCCCCTCGTCCAGCAACGCGTACGCCGCGTCCACCGGCCGCCCGACCGCGTCCACGACCCGCGCGACCGCCCGGCACCCGGGCCGCTCGGCGAGCAGCGCGTCGACGGTCCCCTCGCCCCCGTCGGCGACGGGCAGGACCCGCACCGCCCCGCCGGGATCCGCGGCACGCACCCCGGCGGCGACCGCCTCCCCGGCCTCGGCGCTGGAGAGGCACCCCTTGAACGCGTCCACCGCGACGACGACCCTCACGCCCCCCACCTTGCCCGCCACCCCCGCCGAGATGGCAACTCTCGGCTGTCCTGCGGCGTGTGCGTACAGCCGAGAGGTGCCATCTCGGCGAGACAACGTCTCGTCAGCGCGGGGTGATGCCCCGGTTGCGCAGGCCCCAGATCGCCGAGTCCGTCAGGGCCTCCCAGGACGCCTCGATCAGGTTCGGCCCCACGCCCACGGTGCTCCACGCGGTCTGGCCGTCGCTCGTCTCGATGAGCACCCGGGTCACCGCGTCGGTGCCGTGCATGGCGTCGAGGATGCGCACCTTGAAGTCGATCAGCTCGAAGGCCGCCAGCTCGGGGTACACCCGCTGGAGCGCGAGCCGCAGCGCGTGGTCCAGGGCGTTGACGGGGCCGTTGCCCTCGCCGGTGGCGACGATGCGCTCGCCCCCGGCGTGCAGCTTGACCGTGGCCTCGGCCGTGGCGGGGGTGCCGCGGGAGCCGGCGCGCTCGACGATCGCGCGCCAGGACTCCACCCGGAAGTACGCCGGCCGGGAGCCGTCGACCTCCTCGGCGAGCAGCAGCTCGAACGACGCGTCGGCGGCGTCGTAGGTGTAGCCCTGCGCCTCGGCGTCCTTGACCCGGTTCGTGACCCGGGTGAGCACCTCGTCCTGCCCGGCGAGGTCGAAGCCGAGCTCGCGGCCCTTGAGCTCGATCGACGCGCGGCCGGCCATCTCGGACACCAGCATCCGCATGTCGTTGCCGACGGCCTGCGGGTCGATGTGCTGGTAGAGGTCGGGGTCCACGCGGATCGCGGAGGCGTGCAGCCCGGCCTTGTGCGCGAACGCGCTCGCGCCGACGTACGGCTGGCGCGCGAACGGCGCGATGTTCGTGATCTCGCTGATCTGGTGCGCGATCCGGGTCATCTCGGCGAGCCCGCCCGGACGGTCGGCCGGCGGGACCAGGACGCTGCGGCCGGTCTTGAGCTCGAGGTTGGCGACGGTCGCGAGCAGGTCGGCGTTGCCCGTGCGCTCGCCGTAGCCGTTGACGGTGCCCTGCAGGTGCACGGCGCCGGCCTCGACCGCCGCGAGCGAGTTCGCGACCGCGCAGCCCGAGTCGTTGTGCGCGTGCACGCCGAGCCGGGTCAGGGCGTCGGCGGTGCCGAGCGCGGCGCGCAGGTCGCGGACCACCTCGGTCACCTGGAACGGCAGCATCCCGCCGTTCGTGTCGCACAGCACGACGGTCTCGGCGCCCGCCTCGACGGCCGCGAGCACGACGTCGCGCGCGTACGCCGGGTCGAACCGGAAGCCGTCGAAGAAGTGCTCGGCGTCGACGACGACCCGGCGTCCCTCCTGCACGAGCAGCCGCACGGAGTCGGCGACCATCGCCAGGTTCTCGGCGCCCGTGGTGCGCAGCGCGCGCTCGACGTGCCGGGAGTCCGACTTGGCGACGAGCGTGACGACCGGCGCCTCGGAGTCGAGCAGCGCGCGCAGCTGGGGGTCGTCCCACGCGCGCACGCCGGGCTTGCGGGTCGCGCCGAACGCGGCGAGCACCGCGTGCCGGAGGTCGAGCTCCTTGGCGGCCCGGGCGAAGAACTCCGTGTCCTTGGGGATCGCGCCCGGCCAGCCGCCCTCGATGTAGCCCACGCCGAGGTCGTCGAGCAGCGGCGCGATGGCGAGCTTGTCGGCGACCGAGAGGTTCATGCCCTCCTGCTGGGCGCCGTCGCGCAGCGTGGTGTCGTAGACGTCGAACGCCGCGGGCCCGCCGGGTGCGGGGTGGGCCGCGCCGCCGCGGGGCAGGGTGGCGGGGGCGTCGGGGGCGGTGGGCTCGGTCACGGGGAGTGCTTCTCTCGGCGAGGGGACGAGGCGAGCTGCCGGGGTGCGCGCCGGGTCGGCGGGCGGGTCGAGCAACAAAAAGACCCCCCGGGTTCGGGAGGTCGGCGCGTCCGCGGGGGTGGGGCGGACGCGCTAGGCGATGACGATCGGGAGGGCCATGCGCTCATGGTGGCACACGTCACGCCCGGCGTCAGCCCCGTCCACCTCGCGGGACGGGGCCGACGCGCGGCCGTCAGACCAGGCGGTGCATCCAGCCGTGCGGGTCGGCCGCACGGCCGTACTGGATGTCCGTCAGCCGCTGGCGGATGCTCTGCATGACGGGGCCGGCCTCGCCGTCGCCCACGGTGACGTCGAAGTCACCGCCCGCGAGCCGGCCGATCGGGGTCACGACCGCCGCGGTCCCGCAGGCGAACACCTCGGCGACGCTGCCGTCGCGCAGCCCGTCGAGCAGCTCGGCCAGCGGGATGTCCCGCTCGGTGACCTCGCGGCCGTCCTCGGTGAGCAGCTGCAGGATCGAGGAGCGGGTGACGCCCTCGAGGATCGAGCCGGTGAGCCGTGGGGTGGACACCGAGCCGTCGGCGCCGACGACGAACACGTTCATGCCGCCGAGCTCCTCGAGCAGCGTGCCGGTCGCGGCGTCCAGGAAGCACACCTGCTCGCAGCCACGGGCGTAGGCCTCCTGCTGCGGGAGCAGGCTCGCGGCGTAGTTGCCGCCGCACTTGGCGGCGCCGGTGCCCCCGGCCGCGGCGCGCGAGTAGTCCTCGGACACCCAGATCGACACCGGCTTCACGCCTCCGGCGAAGTACGAGCCGACCGGCGAGGCGATCACGAGGTACTCGGCCTGCATCGACGGCCGCACGCCGAGGAACGCCTCGGAGGCGTACATGAACGGCCGCAGGTAGAGGCTGGTCTCCTCCCCCGACGGCACCCAGTCGACGTCGGTGCGCACCAGGGCGGTGACCGACGCGAGGAAGTCCTCGGTCGACAGCTCGGGCAGCGCGAGCCGCCGGGCGGAGCGCTGCAGCCGCTCGGCGTTGGCCTGCGGGCGGAACGTCCAGACGGAGCCGTCGGCGTGCCGGTACGCCTTGAGGCCCTCGAAGATCTCCTGGGCGTAGTGCAGCACCGCGGTGGCGGGGTCGAGCAGCAGCGGGCCGTACTTCTCGACCCGGCGGTCGTGCCAGCCCAGGCCCTGCGTCCAGGAGACGCGGGCCATGTGGTCGGTGAACACGGTGCCGAACTTCGGCGTGGCGAGCAGCGACTCCCGCTCGGCGTCGGGCGTCGGGGTGTCGGTGGGACGGACCTCGAAGGACGAGCCGAGGTCGGTCGTGTCGGAGATGCTCATGAGTCTGCGGCCTTTCACCAGGAGTCTGATCTGACGGTACCTGGGCGACGGCCGGGGTGGGACGGGCGCGGGACGCAGCGCTGCGCCCCGAGCGGGCGGCGACTAGCCGGCGATGCGCGCGGCGAGGTCCTTGCCCACCTCGGCCGTCGACCGTACTCGGCCCCCGCGCTCCGCGACGTCCGCCGCGACGGCGGCCTCGACGCGGGCCGCGGCCTCGCGCTCGCCCAGGTGGTCCAGGAGGAGCGCGACGGACAGCACCGTCGCGGTGGGGTCGGCCTTGCCCTGCCCGGCGATGTCCGGGGCGGAGCCGTGGACGGGCTCGAACATGCTCGGGGCGGTGCGGTCCGGGTTGATGTTGGCGGACGCGGCCAGGCCGATGCCGCCGACGATCGCGCCGGCGAGGTCGGTGAGGATGTCGCCGAACAGGTTGTCCGTCACGATGACGTCGAACCGGGCCGGGTCGGTGACCAGGAAGATGGTCGCCGCGTCCACGTGCAGGTAGTCGACCGTCACGTCCGGGAACTCGGCGTTCACGGCCTCGACGGTGCGCCGCCACAGGTGGCCGGCGTGCACGAGGACGTTGTGCTTGTGCACGAGCGTGAGCTTGCGGCGGGGGCGGGCGTTCGCGCGGGCGAACGCGTCGCGCACCACCCGCTCGACGCCGAACGCGGTGTTGACGCTGACCTCGTTGGCGATCTCGTGCGGGGTGCCCACCCGGATCGCGCCGCCGTTGCCGACGTACGGGCCCTCGGTGCCCTCGCGGACGACCACGAAGTCGACGTCGCCCGGGTCCGCCAGCGGCGAGGCCACGCCCGGGTACAGCTTGGCGGGGCGCAGGTTCACGTAGTGGTCCAGGGCGAACCGCAGCTTGAGCAGCAGCCCGCGCTCCAGCACGCCGGACGGCACGCTCGGGTCGCCGATCGCGCCGAGCAGGATCGCGTCGTGCGAGCGGATCGCCTCGAGGTCCGCGTCGGTCAGCGTCTCGCCGGTCGCGTGCCAGCGGCGCGCGCCCAGGTCGAAGTCGGTCGTGGTGACCGTGCTGCCCGAGCCGGACAGGGCCGCCTCCAGGGCGAGGAGACCCTGCTCCACGACCTCGGTGCCGATGCCGTCACCCGCGACGACGGCCAGGTTGATGCGCTGCGCCATGCTCTCCACCCTAGTGAGTCGTCTTACGAACCGGGACGACCGTCTCAGGCCTCGGACGGAGCGGGAGACGGGCCCCGGTCGCCGGGACGCGGGAACAGCAGCTCGAACCGCTCGACGACGACCGGCGTCGCGTCGGTGAGCTCCGCGCCCAGCGCCGCCAGCACCGGAGCCCAGGAGCCCTCGCGCTCCGCACGCCAGGACGCGAGCGTCCCGTCGCCCTCCCCCTCGGCCGCCGCGACGTCCTCGTCGACCTCGCCGAACGGCACCGTCTCCACCCGCGTGGTGCGGATCAGCGCGCCCGGCCGGCCGGCGGCGTCGGTGACGATCGACAGGTCCCCCTTGACGGGCAGCGGCTCGTCGGCGAGCTCGAACTCCGGCAGGGCCGTCGACGTGGCGGTCTTGGTGCCGTCGAGCACGAGCGCGAGGGCGGCGTCCGCGAGGGCGGGCTCGTCCCCGAACGCCCAGGACGGCGGCACCAGCGACCCCGCGATCCCCGGCCCGGTCACGGCGGCGACCCGCATCACCCCGGCCCGGACCCGGGCGACCTCCCAGAACCGGAGGATCTCGTCGGGGTGCGTGCTGTCGGCGGCGGCGTCGTCGGTCATGCGCCCCATCCTCCCGGACGCGAACAGAAACCACGACGCCGAGATAGGACCGTCCCGCCGAGATAGGACCGTGGACGGTCCTATCTCGGCGCGGAGGTCCTATCTCGGCGCGCGGGCGTCGAGCAGCCGGCGGGTCAGCGCGCGGCGGAGCCCTCGACGTAGTCCGTGTCGGACGGCTTCACCCAGGCGAACAGCTTGCGCAGCTCGCGGCCCACGGGCTCGATCGGGTGGTTCTGGCCCTTCTCGCGGAGCTCCTTGAACTCCGGCGCGCCGGCGTCCTGGTCCGTGATGAACCGCTCGGCGAAGGCGCCGTTCTGGATGTCCGCGAGGACGGCCTTCATGTTCTCCTTCACGTCGGGCGTGATGACCCGCGGGCCGGAGACGTAGTCGCCGTACTCGGCCGTGTCGGAGACCGACCAGCGCTGCTTGGTGATGCCGCCCTCGAAGATGAGGTCGACGATCAGCTTCAGCTCGTGCAGCACCTCGAAGTACGCGACCTCGGGCTGGTAGCCGGCCTCGGTCAGGGTCTCGAAGCCGTACTGGATCAGCTGGGACACGCCGCCGCAGAGGACGGCCTGCTCGCCGAACAGGTCGGTCTCGGTCTCCTCGGTGAACGTGGTCTTGATGCCGGCGGCGCGCAGGCCGCCGATGCCCTTGGCGTAGGACAGCGCGAGGTCCCAGGCGGAGCCCGACGCGTCCTGCTCGACGGCGACGATCACCGGCACGCCGCGGCCGTCGACGTACTCGCGGCGCACGAGGTGGCCCGGGCCCTTGGGGGCGACCATGACGATGTCGTGGCCGGCCTCGGGCTTGATGTAGCCGAACCGGATGTTGAAGCCGTGGCCGAACACCAGCGCGGCGCCCTCGGTCAGGTTCGGGGCGATCTCGTCGCGGTAGATGTGCCGCTGCACCTGGTCCGGCGCGAGGATGACGACGACGTCGGCGCCCTGGACGGCCTCGGCCACCGTGGCGACCTTGAGGCCCTCGTTCTCCGCCTTGGCGCGGGAGGCCGAGCCCTCGCGGAGGCCGACGGTCACGTCGACGCCGGAGTCGCGCAGGTTCAGCGCGTGCGCGTGCCCCTGGCTGCCGTAGCCGATGACGGCGACCTTCTTGCTCTGGATGATCGACAGGTCGGCGTCGTCGTCGTAGAACAGCTCAGCCACGATGGTTCTCCTTGTGTGTGCGGGGTCGTGCGGACGGACGGATCAGGCGGACCGGCTGACGCGCTCGAGCGCGCGGTCCGTGATGGAGCGGGGCCCGCGGCCGATGGCCACGATGCCGGACTGGACGATCTCGCGGACGCCGAACGGCTCGAGCGCCGCGAGCAGCGCCGTGAGCTTGCCCGGGCTGCCGGTCGCCTCGATGGTGACGGTGTCCGGCACGACGTCGACGACGTGCGCCCGGAACAGCTCGACCACCTCGAGCACCTGGGTGCGGACCGGGCCCTCGGCGCGGACCTTCACCAGCAGCAGCTCGCGCTGCACGGAGGCGGCGTCCTCGAGCTCGACGATCTTGATCACGTTGATCAGCTTGTTCAGCTGCTTGGTGACCTGCTCCAGCGGCAGGGCGTCGACGTCGACCACGACGGTGATCCGGGAGATCTCGTCGTGCTCGGTCGGGCCCACCGCGAGGGAGTGGATGTTGAACGACCGGCGGGCGAACAGGCCCGCGACGCGGGTCAGCACGCCGGGCTTGTTCTCCACGAGGACGGAGAGGGTGTGACGGCTCATGTTCTCTTCCTCAGTCCTCGCGGTCCCACGCCGGGGAGATGCCCCGGGCGTACTGGATGTCGTCGTTGCTCACACCGGCGGCGACCATCGGCCACACCATCGAGTCGCGCGACACCGTGAAGTCCACGACGACGGGCTGGTCGTCGATCTCCATCGCGCGCTTGATCGTGGCGTCCACGTCGGCGGTGGTCTCGCAGCGCAGGCCGACCGCGCCGTAGGCGTCGGCGAGCTTCACGAAGTCGGGGACGTGGATGGTGCCGTGGCCGGTGTGCAGGTCGGTGTTCGAGTACCGGGACTCGTAGAACAGCGTCTGCCACTGCCGGACCATGCCGAGCGAGGAGTTGTTGATCACCGCGACCTTGATCGGGATCTCGTTGATCGTGCAGGTGGCGAGCTCCTGGTTGGTCATCTGGAAGCAGCCGTCGCCGTCGATCGCCCACACGGTGCGGTCGGGCTGGCCGACCTTCGCGCCCATCGCCGCGGGCACCGAGAAGCCCATGGTCCCGAGGCCGCCGGAGTTCAGCCAGGAGTTCGGCCGCTGGTACTTGATGAACTGCGCGGCCCACATCTGGTGCTGGCCCACGCCGGACACGAAGATCGACTCCGGCCCGGACAGCTCGCCGATCCGGGAGATGACGTGCTGCGGCGCCAGGTGGCCGTCGGTCGGCTCGTCGTAGCCGAGCGGGAACGTCTCCCGCCAGGAGTCGATCTGCTGCCACCAGGCCTCGAGGTCCGGCTTGCCGTGCTGCACCTGCTCGCGGGCGAGCTCCGGCAGCAGGTCGGCGATGACCTCGCGCAGGTCGCCGACGATCGGCACGTCCGCCGCGCGGTTCTTGCCGATCTCCGCGGGGTCGATGTCGGCGTGCACGATCGTCGCGTTCGGGGCGAACGACGACAGCTTGCCGGTGACCCGGTCGTCGAACCGCGCGCCGAGCGCCACCACCAGGTCGGCCTTCTGCAGCGCGGCGACGGCGGCCACCGTGCCGTGCATGCCCGGCATGCCGAGGTGCTGCGGGTGGGTGTCGGGCAGCGCGCCGCGGGCCATGAGCGTGGTGACCACGGCGGCGCCGGACTCGTCGACCAGGCGGCGCAGCTCGGCGGACGCGCCGGAGCGGATCACGCCGCCGCCGACCATCAGCACCGGACGGCGGGCCGTGGCCAGCAGCCGGGCGGCCTCGCGGATCTGCTTGCCGTGCGGCTTGGTCACCGGGTGGTAGCCCGGCAGGTCCAGCTGCTGCGGCCAGGTGAAGGTGGTGTCCGTCTGCATGGCCGACTTGGCGATGTCCACGAGCACCGGGCCCGGGCGGCCGGTCGACGCGATGTGGAACGCCTCGGCGATCGTCCGCGGGATGTCGTCGGGGTCGGTCACCAGGAAGTTGTGCTTGGTGATCGGCAGCGTGATGCCGACGATGTCGGCCTCCTGGAACGCGTCCGTGCCGATCAGCGAGGCGCCGACCTGACCGGTGATCGCGACCAGCGGGATCGAGTCCATGTTCGCGTCGGCGATCGGGGTCACCAGGTTGGTCGCGCCCGGGCCCGAGGTCGCCATCGTGACGCCGACCTTGCCGGTGGCCTGGGCGTAGCCGGTGGCCGCGTGGCCGCCGCCCTGCTCGTGCCGCACGAGGATGTGCCGGAGCCGGGTGGAGTCCATCAGCGGGTCGTACGTCGGCAGGATCGCGCCGCCGGGGATGCCGAAGACGACCTCGGCGCCGGCCTCCTCCAGCGAGCGGACGATCGACTTGGCGCCGGTGACCTGCTCGGTGACGACGGGGCGCGGCGGCGCGGCGGGTGCGGCGAGGCGCGCCGGCTCGCGCGCCTCGGTGGCGCCGGCGGGCGCTGCGGCCGCGGCCGCCCTGCGGGGCGGTGCCGGGTGGGGGCCCTGGACCATCGGTGTCTCCTGCGTCTGTGCGGGTGGAGCGGGTGCTGCTGCGACCGGGGCCGCGTGGGTGCCGCGCGATGCCTCGCCGGCACGAAAAAACCCCTCGAGCCCAGGGAACCGGGTCGGTCGAGGGGTGCGCGCGCGGGCGATGCCTTCCGTGCGTGGCGTCAGCCGGCGCGCTCGGGAAGTACTACGAGGAGGAGGTTCGTCCGCATGGCACGTGACACTACGCCGCGCGTCGAGCGGTGTCACGCCCACCCTGGTCCGTCTCACATCGTGGTGCACGAGTCCACCACGTGATCGGTACCGAGTCGTGACCGGCCACGCCGCCCGCGTCCCGGCGCGCCGGGGGTCCGCCTCCTAGCCTCGTGCGCATGACGCGATCCCGCACCGCCCGCCGCCCGCTGCTCGCCGGCACCGCCGTCCTGGCGCTCGGCCTCCTCGCCGCGTGCGGCTCGGGCGACGACACGGCGGGCGACCCGGCGACCACCGCCGCGTCCCCGTCCGCGCCCGCCTCGACGACGACCGCCACGCCCGTCCCGTCCGCATCGCCCACCGGTGGCACCCAGCCGGACGACGCCCAGGCCGACGACGCCGCGCCGCCGTTCCCGGCGGACACCAGCCCCGACACCGTGGACCCGTCCTCCGACGCGACCCTCACCGTCACCGACGTCCGCGTCGGCCACCACGCCGGCTACGACCGGGTGGTGTTCGAGCTCGGCGGGACCGGGACGCCCGGCTGGCGGGTCGAGTACGTCGACGCGGCCGTCGAGGACCCGACCGGCGAGACCGTCGAGGTCGCCGGCGACAGCGCGCTGCAGGTCGTCCTCACCGGGACCGCGTACCCGCACGACACCGGGCTGACCGAGTTCCCCCTGCGGCAGCCCGTGACCGCCGCCGGCACCACGGCGGTCACCGAGGCCGTGCTGCTCGGCACGTTCGAGGCGCAGACCCAGGCGTTCGTCGGCGTCACCGGCGAGCCGCGCCCGTTCCGGGCCTACCTGCTCCCGGACCCGGTGCGCGTGGTGGTCGACGTGCAGCAGTGACGGGAGGCGGCGGGCTCAGGACCGCCGCACCACCCGGGCCTCCCACGGCCGCAGCGTCGTCGGCTCCCCGGCGTCGGCGTGCGTGCCGAGCACCAGCTCGCCCCAGCCGCCGTCGCGCGCGAGCGGCCAGGCGTCCCCGAGGTCGACGACCCGCTCCTCCCCCGACACGTTGACGACGACCAGCAGCGCGTCGCCGTCGAGCTCGCGGGTGTACGCGTACACCTGCTCGTCCTCGGGCAGCAGCATCGTGAAGTCGCCGAGCGCCACGACCGGGTCGGCGTGCCGGAGCTCGATCAGCCGCCGGTGGTGGTGGAACACCGACTCCGGGTCGGCGCGCTCGGCGGCCGCGTTGATCTCGACGTGGTTCGGGTTGACCGCGAGCCACGGGGTCCCCGTGGTGAACCCCGCCTGCGGCGAGTCGTCCCACTGCACCGGCGTGCGCGCGTTGTCCCGGCTCATCGCCGCGAGGCCCGCGAGCAGCTGCTCGTCGGTCGCCGACGCGAGCGTCCGGGCCTGGGCGACGTGGTTGACCGACTCGATGTCCCGGTACTGGTCGAACCGCGTGAAGTGCGCGTTCGTCATCCCGAGCTCCTCGCCCTGGTAGACGTACGGCGTCCCGCGGTGCAGGTGCAGCAGCGTGGCGAGCGCCTTCGCCGACTCCCGGCGATGCTTCCCGTCGTCTCCGAACCGGGACACGACGCGCGGCTGGTCGTGGTTGTCCCAGTACAGGCTGTTCCAGCCCGCCTCGGCGAGCCCCGCCTGCCACCGCCCGAACGTCGCCTTGAGGTCGGTCAGCCGCAGCGGCTTCGGGTCGAACTTGCCGCCGGGGCCGTGGTCCAGGCCGACGTGCTCGAACTGGAACACCATGTCGACCTCGCGCCGGGCGGGGTCGGTGTACCTCCGCGCCTCGTCCAGCGTGACGCCCGGGGTCTCGCCCACGGTCAGCAGCCGGTCCGCCCGGCCCTCGAACACCTCGCGGTGCATCTCGTGCAGGTACTCGTGCACCCGCGGGCCGTCCGTGTAGTGCGCGCTGCCGTCGCCCCACACCCCCGCGACCACCGGCCCGTCCGGCAACGCGGTGTCCTTGGAGATGAGGTTGATGACGTCCATCCGGAAGCCGTCGACCCCGCGGTCCAGCCACCAGCGCATCATCGCGTAGACGGCCTGCCGGACCTCCGGGTTCTCCCAGTTGAGGTCGGGCTGCTTCCGGCTGAACAGGTGCAGGTAGTACTCCCCCGAGGCCTCGTCCAGCTCCCACGTCGACCCCGAGAAGAACGAGTGCCAGTTCGTCGGCTCCGCCCCGGGCTGCCCGGGCGCCATCCCGTCGCGCGGCGGCCGCCACCAGTACCAGTCGCGCTTCGGGCTGTCCGGCCCGCTCCGGCTCTCGGTGAACCACGGGTGCTCGTCGGACGTGTGGTTGACGACCAGGTCCATGAGCAGCTTCATGCCCCGCTCGTGCAGCGCGGCGATGAGCTCGTCCAGGTCCGAGAGCGTGCCGAACGACGGGTCGACGTCCTGGTAGTCGCTGATGTCGTAGCCGTTGTCGTCCTGCGGCGAGCGGTAGATCGGCGACAGCCACACCACGTCGACACCCAGGGCGCTCAGGTGGTCGAGCCGCGAGATGATCCCGCGCAGGTCGCCGACGCCGTCGCCGTCGGAGTCCTGGAACGACCTCGGGTAGATCTGGTAGACGACGGCTCGGGTCCACCACGGCGCATCTTCGACGGTCCAGCCCATGCGGACCACCCTGTCACGTGCGCCGGGGCGGCGCAGGGGACGTCGGTCGTCCCCGGGGCCGCCCCGGCGCCGCGCTCAGATCAGCACCGCCCCCGTCGACGCCGACTGCACGAGCTTCGCGTACTTCGCCAGCACGCCCCGGGTGTACCGCGGGGGCAGCGGCGCCCAGCCGACCCGGCGGGCGGCGAGCTCCTCCTCCGGCACCAGCAGGTCGAGCGTCGCGTTCGCGACGTCCAGCCGGATCCGGTCGCCGTCCTGCACGAACGCGATCGGGCCCGCGTCCACGGCCTCGGGCGCGACGTGCCCGACGCACAGCCCCGTCGTGCCGCCGGAGAACCGGCCGTCGGTGAGCAGCAGCACGTCCTTGCCGAGCCCGGCGCCCTTGATCGCGCCGGTGATCGCCAGCATCTCGCGCATCCCCGGGCCGCCCTTGGGTCCCTCGTACCGGATGACGACGACGTCGCCGGCCTGGATGGTGCCGTCCTCCAGCGCGTCCAGGGCGGCGCGCTCGCGCTCGAACACCCGGGCGGTGCCCTCGAACACGTCGGTGTCGAAGCCGGCCGACTTCACCACGGCGCCCTCGGGGGCCAGCGAGCCGTCGAGGATCGTGATGCCGCCGGTGTGGTGGATCGGGTTGTCCAGCGCGCGCAGGATCTTGCCGTCCGGGTCGGGCGGGGCGACGTCGGCGAGGTTCTCCGCGACGGTCTTGCCGGTGACCGTGAGGCAGTCGCCGTGGATCAGGCCGGCGTCGAGCAGCGCCTTCATGATCACCGGGACGCCGCCGATGCGGTCGACGTCCGCCATGACGTACCGGCCGAACGGCTTGAGGTCGCCCAGGTGCGGGACCTTCGCGGCGACGCGCTTGAAGTCGTCCAGCGTCAGGTCGACCTCGGCCTCGTGCGCGATCGCCAGCAGGTGCAGCACCGCGTTGGTCGAGCCGCCGAACGCCATGACCACGGCGATCGCGTTCTCGAACGCCTCCTTGGTCATGATCTGCCGCGCGGTGATGCCCTTGCGCAGCAGCTCGACGACGGCCTCGCCGGACCGCATCGCGAAGTTGTCCCGGCGGCGGTCCGCGCTCGGCGGGGCGGCGGAGCCCGGCAGCGACATGCCCATCGCCTCGGCCACCGACGCCATGGTGTTCGCGGTGTACATGCCGCCGCAGGCGCCCTCGCCCGGGCAGATGGCGCGCTCGATGCGGTCCAGGTCGCCCTTGCTCATCAGGCCGCGGGAGCACG
Source organism: Cellulomonas sp. PS-H5 (assembly GCF_019265565.1). NCBI lineage: Bacteria > Bacillati > Actinomycetota > Actinomycetes > Micrococcales > Cellulomonadaceae > Cellulomonas > Cellulomonas sp. PS-H5. Next base: position 18,033 of record NZ_JAHVCI010000007.1, on the reverse strand, counting down.
CGCCGACCGCCTCGAACGCGTCGATCAGCGTGACGTCCTTCTCGGTGCCGTCCTCGAGCTTCACCCAGCCCGGCATGATCGAGCCCGCGTAGAGGAACACGCTCGACAGGTCGAGCCGCGCGGCCGCCATCAGCATCCCGGGCAGCGACTTGTCGCAGCCGGCCAGCAGCACGGACCCGTCCAGGCGCTCGGCCTGCATCACCGTCTCGACGCTGTCCGCGATGATGTCGCGGCTCACCAGCGAGAAGTGCATGCCCTCGTGGCCCATCGAGATGCCGTCCGACACCGAGATGGTGCCGAACTCCAGCGGGTAGCCGCCGCCGGCGTGCACGCCGCTCTTGACCGCCTGCGCCAGCCGCTGCAGCGACAGGTTGCAGGGGGTGATCTCGTTCCAGGAGCTCGCGACGCCGATCTGGGGCTTCACCCAGTCGTCGTCGCCGAGCCCGACGGCGCGGAGCATGCCGCGCGACGCCGTGGCCTCGATGCCGTCGGTCACCTGCCGGGAGCGCGGCTTGATGTCGATGTCCGGGGTGTTCCCGCCCGTGGTCGTCATGAGCAGACTCTAGGCGCGAGCGGCGCGACGCGCCCCTGACGTGCCGGGGCGCGCCGCGCGGCGCTCGGGTGGTGCTGCGTCAGCCGCGGCGGAGGCGGCTCACGTCGCGGACCGCGCCGCGGTCGGCGGACGTCGCCATCGCCGCGTACGCCTGGAGGGCCGGCGACACGTAGCGGTCGCGGTCGACCGGCTGCCACGGGTTCTCGCGCGCCTCCATCTTGGCCCGGCGGTCCGCCAGGACCTCGTCCGGCACGTTCACCCGGATCAGACGGGTCTCGACGTCGATCTCGATCTCGTCGCCGTCCTCGATCAGGCCGATCGTGCCGCCCGCGGCCGCCTCGGGGCTGATGTGGCCGACCGAGATGCCGCTCGACCCGCCGGAGAAACGGCCGTCGGTGATGAGCGCGCACACCTTGCCGAGCCCCCGGCCCTTGATGAACGACGTCGGGTAGAGCATCTCCTGCATGCCGGGGCCGCCGGACGGGCCCTCGTAGCGCACGACGACGACGTGGCCCGGCTCGACCTCCTTGCGCAGGATCTTGTCGACCGCCTCGTCCTGCGACTCGCACACCAGCGCGCGCCCGACGAAGTGGAAGACGTCCGGGTCGATGCCGGCGGTCTTGATGATGGCGCCGTCCTCGGCGAGGTTGCCGCGGAGCACCGCCAGCCCGCCCTCGACGGTGTAGGCGTGCGCGACGTCGCGGATGCAGCCGCCCGCGCCGTCGGTGTCGAGGGACTCCCACACGTTCGACGTCGAGAACGCCTGGGTGGTGCGGACGCCGCCGGGGGCCGCGTGGAACAGGGCCACGGCGCGCTCGGTGGCCTTGCCGCCGCGCACGTCCCAGTCGTCCAGCCACGCGCGCAGCGTCGGGGTGTGCACGCTGGTCACGTCGTGGTCGAGCAGGCCACCGCGGTCGAGCTCGCCGAGCAGCGCGGGGATGCCGCCCGCCCGGTGCACGTCCTCCATGTGGTAGTCCGGGTGGTTCGGCGCGACCTTGGCCAGGCACGGCACCCGGCGGCTGATCGCGTCGATGTCCTCGAGCGTGAAGTCGACCTCGGCCTCCTGCGCGGCGGCCAGCACGTGCAGCACCGTGTTGGTCGAGCCGCCCATGGCGACGTCGAGGGCCATCGCGTTCGCGAACGCGGCGCGGGTCGCGATGCCGCGGGGCGCCGCGGTGTCGTCCTCGTCGTCGTAGTACCGGCGGGCCAGGTCGACGATCGTGCGGCCGGCCTCGAGGAACAGCTCCTTGCGGGCGGCGTGCGTGGCCAGCGTCGAGCCGTTGCCCGGCAGCGACAGGCCGAGCGCCTCGGTGAGGCAGTTCATCGAGTTGGCGGTGAACATGCCGGAGCAGGAGCCGCAGGTCGGGCAGGCGTTCTCCTCGACCGTGGCCAGCGCCTGGTCGGAGACGTTGTCGTCCGCCGAGTAGTTGATCGCGTTGATCAGGTTGAGGTGCGTCTTCGCGACGCCGTCGGCGATCACGGCCTTGCCGGCCTCCATGGGACCGCCCGACACGAAGATCACCGGGATGTTCAGGCGCAGCGCCGCGTTGAGCATGCCGGGCGTGATCTTGTCGCAGTTGGAGATGCACACCAGGGCGTCGGCGCAGTGCGCCTGGACCATGTACTCGACCGAGTCGGCGATCAGGTCGCGGCTGGGCAGCGAGTAGAGCATGCCGGCGTGGCCCATCGCGATGCCGTCGTCGACCGCGATGGTGTTGAACTCCTTGGCGACGCCGCCGGCCTCCTGGATCGCCGACGCGACGAGGTCGCCCATGTCCTTGAGGTGCACGTGGCCCGGGACGAACTGCGTGTACGAGTTCGCGATCGCGATGATCGGCTTGCCGAAGTCCTCGGAGCCCATGCCGGTGGCGCGCCACAGGGCGCGGGCACCGGCCATGTTGCGGCCGTGGGTCGAGGTACGAGAGCGCAGAGGACGACTCACGCTGGGGCTCCTTCGGACGAGCAGGGCGCCACCGCGGCGGCGGCGTGGCCGTCACGGTACGTCCGCGCACGTCACGGTGCGTCGGGCGTCCGTCCTGTGATCGACCGAGGGGCGAGACGCCTCAGCCCTTCCCGCGGGCCTGCCAGGTGCAGACGCAGGCCTCGTTGCCCTCGGGGTCGGCCAGCACCCAGAACGCGGGCGCGCGCCGGTCGGACAGCAGCGTGCCGCCGGCCGCGAGCGCCGCCGCGACCCGGGCCTCAGCCTGGTCGTGCGGCACCGTGACGTCGACGTGGATGCGGTTGCGCTGCGGGCGCGGGGCGTCCATCTGCTGGAACCAGTAGCCCGGTCCGAGCGAGCCGGGGTCGGCGAGCGCCGGGTCGTCCGGGTCGGTCCCGGGCTCCGGCTCGTACCCCAGCACCGCGCGCCAGAACGGGGCGACGCGCGGGATGTCGAGCGCGTCGATCGCGATCTCCTGCGAGGTGAGCGAGGCGGGGTCGCCGCTGACCCCGAGCTCGTCCGCCGCCGCCGAGACGGCGTCCGCGAGCGCCAGGTCCGCCTCGGTGAGCCCGTGCACCGACCACGTGGTCGTGCGCACCTGGACCACGCCCGGCCGCAGCGTCACGTCCGGGGCGGCGCCGACCCGCTCGGCCGCGGCGGCCACCCGGGCGACGAGCGCCGCGCCGGTCGCGAGGTCGGGGACCCGGAAGGCGGCCTGCAGCCACAGCAGCAGCACCCGCCAGTGCCGGGCGTCGACCCGCTCGGTGGCGGCGCCGGGCCCGATGACACGCTCCGCTGCGTTCTCCATGCCCCGACCCTCCCACGCCCCACCGACACGCCCCACCCCACCCCGGCCGCCCGCCGCCCTCGCCCGCCGCCCCTGATCGCCGACCTCGGTCGCCGAGATAGGACCTCCGCGCCGAGATAGGGCCCTGCCGCGTCCTATCTCGGCGGGACGGTCCTATCTCGGCGAGAGAGGGCGGGTCGGGCGGGTCGTGCGGCCCGGGTCGGCGGGCGCGGGCGAGAGGGCTTGCGGTTGACGCTGCGTCAACGCCTACCGTCGAGCAGCGACGGCGGAACGACCGCCGTCGGCGACAGGACGGGCGGACGGGATGACCGGCACGACGGGCACGGAGCGGTGGACCACCGCCGAGGTGGTCCGGCTGTCCGGGGTGACGTCCCGGACGCTGCGGCACTACGACGCGATCGGGCTGCTGCGCCCGGCCGGCACCGCGCCGGGCGGGCAGCGGGAGTACGGGCGCGCGGAGCTGCTGCGGCTGCAGCAGGTGCTCGTGCTCCGGGAGCTCGGCGTCGGGCTGGCGGTGATCGGGGACATCCTCGACGCGGCCGCGCCCGGCGGGGGTGCCCGGGGCGCGGACCCGGCGCGCGTCCAGGCCGACCGGCTGCGCGAGCACCACGCCGCGCTGCTCGCCGAGCGGGACCGGCTCGACCGGCTCGCCCGCACCGTCGCCGCCACCATCGAGTCCCTGGAAGGGGGCACCGACATGCCCGCCGAGGAGATGTACGAGGGCTTCGACCACCGCCGGTACGAGGCCGAGGCGCGCGAGCGCTGGGGCGACGCGGCCGTGGACCGCAGCACCCGCGCGTGGGAGGACCTGTCCGTGGACGAGCGCGAGGCGCACCGCCGCGAGGGCGAGGCCGTGAGCACGGGGCTGGCCGCGCTGCTGGCGGCCGGCACCCCGGTCGCCGACCCGGCCGTCCGCGACCTGGTCGCCCGGCACCACGCCTGGGTGGCGCTGTTCTGGACCCCGGACGCCGAGGCGTACCGGAACCTGGCGGCGATGTACGTCGACGACCCGCGGTTCGCGGCCACGTACGACGCGGTCGCGCCCGGGCTCGCGGTCTACCTGCGGGACGCCGTCGACGCGCACGCCGACGCGGTCGCGGGCGGCTGACCGGGATCGCGAAGGTCGGGACCAACGGCCCATTCGCGGGCCGGGCCGCGGGGGCAGGCTGGTGCGCACGGACCACCGGTCGTCTCTCCCCCGGGGCGATCACCGGGCTTCCCGCCCGCGGTCCGCTCCGGTCACCTGATGACGACGACCCGTCAGCAGGTACCCCCAGTCGAGGCACCATCGGCTCATCGCCCGGGCCGGTGGTGCCTCGACGCAGGTCCGGGTCGCGACCGCCGACGCCGCTGGCTACCGTCGCCGGGTGACCGCCCTCCACTGGTTCCGCCGCGACCTGCGGCTCGGCGACAACCCCGCGCTGCACGCGGCGGCCGCGCAGGGCGATGTGCTCGCGCTGTACGTGCTCGACCCGCGCCTGTGGGCGTCGTCGGGCGCGCCCCGCCGGGCGTACCTGGCCCGGAGCCTCGCGGCGCTCGACGAGCAGACCGGGGGCCGGCTCCTGGTCCGGCTCGGCGACCCGCGCGAGGTGGTGCCGGCGGTGGCCCGCGAGGTCGGCGCCGAGGCCGTGCACGTCGCCGCGTCGACCGAGCCGTTCGGCCGGCGCCGGGACGACCACGTGGAGTGGACGCTCGAGGAGGACGGCCGTGCGCTGGTCCGGACCGGGTCGCCGTACGCGGTGACGCCGGGTCGGGTCCGCAACGGCTCCGGCACGCCCTACAAGGTGTTCACCCCGTTCCGCCGCGCCTGGGCCGAGCACGGCTGGCACTCCCCCGCGCCCGACGCGGCCGCGACGGCCCGCGCGGTGACGTTCCTGGACGGCGGCCGGTCCGACGCGGTGCCGGACGCCCCGGTGCCCGACGGCCTCGCACTGCCGGGGGCCGGCGAGGCGGCGGCGCTCGCGCGGTGGGCGGAGATGCTCGACGGTCCGCTGTCGCACTACAAGGCGGAGCGCGACCGACCCGACCTCGACAGCACCTCGCGCCTGTCCGTCCCGCTCAAGTGGGGCGAGATCCACCCCCGCACGATCCTCGCGGACCTCGCGCACCGCCGCGGCGAGGGCGCCGACACGTTCCGCGGCCAGATCGCGTGGCGCGACTTCCACGCCGACGTGCTGTTCCACAACCCCCGCGCCGCGCACGAGTCGCTGACGCCCGTCATCCCGGAGAACGCCTGGGTGGACGGCCGCGCGGAGGCGGACGCCCTCGCCGCCTGGGCCAAGGGCCGCACCGGCTACCCGCTCGTCGACGCCGGGATGCGGCAGCTGCGCGGCGAGGGCTGGATGCACAACCGGGTGCGGATGGCCGTGGCCTCGTTCCTGGTCAAGGACCTGCACGTGCGCTGGCAGCGCGGCGCGGACCACTTCATGGCGTGGCTGGTGGACGGCGACATCCCGCAGAACCAGATGAACTGGCAGTGGGTCGCCGGCACGGGCCGGGACGCGGCGCCGTACTTCCGGGTGTTCAACCCGGTGACCCAGGGCGTGAAGTTCGACCCGCACGGGCACTACGTCCGGCGCTGGGTGCCCGAGCTGCGCGACATCCCCGGCAAGGCGGTGCACGAGCCGTGGAAGCTGCCGCGCTCCGCCGCGCCGGAGTACCCCGAGCGCATCGTCGACCACGCCCAGGAGCGCGCAGTCTCGCTGGGCGCGTACCAGTCCATGCGCTGACGCCGACCGGCCCAGCGCTCCCAGATCGGCGCTCCCGCGCGAAGTCGGTGCTTCCGCGCGAGATCGGTGCTTGCAACCACCGATCTCGGCCCGAACCACCGATCTCGGCACCGGCCGGTGTCGGCCCGGGACCGAAGTCCCGAGGCGCGGGCCTCCGGGGCCCGGGCGGACACGGAGTCGGGGAAGTCGGGACCTTCGACCCCTCCGCCCAACGGGACATAGCGGGACATTGGGCGCGTCGTCACAAAGCCGTGATCCCGACCGGAGGCAGCCGCCATGTCCGCACCCACCGTCTCGCGCTCGTCCACCGCACCGGCCCCGCTGCCGGCTCAGGAGGACGTCGTCACCTCCCTGAACGCGCGCCGCGCGCTCGCCGCGACCCGGCTCGCCACCGGGTTCATCTTCTTGTGGGCCTTCGTCGACAAGACGTTCGGCCTCGGCTACTCGACCCCATCCGAGCGCGCCTGGATCAACGGCGGCACGCCGAGCCAGGGCTTCCTCAACAGCGAGGCCGTGGTCGGCCCGTTCAAGGACCTGTTCCAGTCGATCGCCAGCCCCGCCACCGACGTGCTGTTCATGCTCGGCATGCTCGGCGTCGGCCTCGCGGTCATGCTCGGCATCGGCCTGCGGGTCTCCGCCTGGGCGGGCTCGCTCATCATGGTCCTGATGTGGGCCGCGGAGTGGCCGCTCACCGCCGGGTCGACGAACCCGCTGGTGGACTACCACATCATCTACGCCCTGGCCCTGATCGCCTGCGCGGCCTGCCTGGCCGGCGACACCTGGGGGCTCGGCCGCATGTGGCGCGAGCTGCCGGTGGTGCGGTCGCAGCGCTGGCTGCGCTGAGGACGCGGCCGCGGCGGACGGAGACCGCCGCGGCCGGCAGCACGACGAGGCGCCCGTCCCGACCCCCGGGGCGGGCGCCTCGTCGCGCGCGGGAGCACCCCGCGCCTCCGGGGTCCCGGGCTGGGACCGAGGTCCCGGATCACGCCCTTCTCGCCCCAGGACCGAGGTCCCGGGTGACCGGCATCCGGGTGACGCGGAGCGCTTTCCAGCAGCCGCACGCAGGGAGTTTGGGACTTCCGTCCGGGGTGCAGGGCCTCCGACGGGAGGACATTGGGAAAGTCATCACAAGGTGAACCCACAACAACGAAGGCACGGATCATGACCACGATCACCACCCCCCGCACCGAGGCGGCCCCCGCGACCTCGCGGACCCAGGAGGACGTCGTCACCTCGGTGGCCGCCCGCCGCGTGCTCGCCGCTCTCCGCCTGTCGACGGGGTTCATCTTCCTCTGGGCGTTCCTCGACAAGACGTTCGGGTTCGGCTACTCGACGGCCTCGGACGCGGCCTGGATCAACGGCGGCGCGCCGAGCCAGGGCTTCCTGCAGTTCGCGGCCCAGGGCCCGCTGACCGGCTTCTTCAACGGCATCGCCAGCCCGGTCTCGGACGTCCTGTTCATGCTCGGCATGCTGGGTGTCGGCCTGGCGGTCATGCTCGGCATCGGCACCCGGGTCGCGGCCGGCGCCGGCTCGCTGATCATGGCGATGATGTGGCTCGCCGAGTGGCCGCTCATCTCGGGCTCGACCAACCCGGTCATGGACTACCACATCATCTACGCGCTGGTGCTGGTCCTCGTGGCCCTCACCGCCGGTGGCGACACCTGGGGCCTCGGCCGCTGGTGGAAGAGCCTGCCGATCGTGCAGAAGAACCGCTGGCTCATCTGATCGACCAGCACCCCTGAGCGGCCCGGCCGCTCACCGCAGGCGCGAGGCGCCGGTCCCCACCCTCCCGGGGACCGGCGCCTCGTGGCGTGTGCGCGGGCGGCGCGGACGACGTCGGTCAGGCCGCGCGCAGCGCCCGGTACTCGTCCTCGAGCATCCCCATGTCGATGCCGTCGCACCAGCCGTCGCCGTCCCGGTACGCGTCCCGGCGGCGCCCCTCGACCCGGAAGCCGATGTTCTCGTAGAGCGACCGCGCGCGGGCGTTGATGCTCAGCACGTCCAGCCCGACCCGGTGCAGGCCGATCCCGTCGAACGCCAGGCCCAGCACCAGCTCGATCGCCTCGGTGCCGTAGCCGCGACCGCGGTAGGCCGGCCGCATGACCAGGCGCATGTTCGCCGAGCCGACGACCTCGTCGATGTCGTTCAGCACGATCTCGCCGAGGTACTCGTCGGACCCGTTCGCGGTGATGGCCAGGTCGATCCGCCCGTCCAGGCCGGAGACCGTCGCGCACCACGCGTCGATCTGGGCGCGGGTGAACACCGTCGTGGTGCCGGTGGTCCGCATCCCCTCGGGGTCGTTGACCATGTCCCACATCGCCGGCGCGTCGTCGGCGCGGATGGGGCGCAGGTGGATCATCTCGCCCTCGAGCGTGGGCTTCTCCATGGGGCTGCCTCCTCGTCGACCCGAGCCTAGGCACTACGGGTGACCGTCGTGTTTCGCCGCGCGGTCGGGCGCGTTCCGGAGCGGGCGCCGGAGCGCGTGCCGGCCCCGCACGCGACGGCGGCGCGGCCCCGGTCCCGCCGGGTGCCGCGCCGCCGTCGTGCTGCTCAGGCCTGGACGCGCTCCAGGACCAGCTCGCGCACGCGGCCGGCGTCCGCCTGGCCGCGGGTCGCCTTCATGACCGAGCCGATGATCGCGCCGACCGGGCCGAGGTTGCCGCCGCGGATCTTCTCCGCGATGTCCGGCTGCGCAGACAGGGCCGCGTCGATCGCCTCGAGCAGGGGGCCGTCGTCCGAGACGACCTCCAGCCCGCGCGCGACGACGACCGCCTCCGGGTCGCCCTCGCCTGCCAGCACGCCCTCGAGGACCTGCCGCGCCAGCTTGTCGTTGATCCGCCCCGCGTCGACGAGCTGCTGCAGCTGGCCGATCTGCGTCGGGGTGATCGGCAGCTCGGCGAGCTCGACCTCCTGCGTCTTGGCGGTGCGGGCGAGCTCGCCCATCCACCACTTGCGCGCGGCGGCCGGGCTCGCGCCCGCGGCCACGGTCGCCTCGATCAGCTCGACGGCACCCGCGTTGACCACGTCGCGCATCTCGGCGTCGGCGTAGCCCCACTCCCCCTGCAGCCGGCGCCGGCGGGCGGCGGGCAGCTCGGGCAGCGCGGCGCGGATCTCCTCGACCCACTCCCGCGACGGGGCGACGGGCACCAGGTCGGGCTCCGGGAAGTACCGGTAGTCCTCGGCGTCCGACTTCACGCGGCCGGCCGTGGTGATGCCGGTGTCCTCGTGCCAGTGCCGGGTCTCCTGCGTGACCGAGCCCTGCGCGTCGAGGATCGCGGCCTGGCGGCTGATCTCGTACCGGACGGAGCGCTCGACCGAGCGGAACGAGTTCACGTTCTTGGTCTCGGTGCGGGTGCCCAGCGGCGCGGTCGGCGTCGGGCGCAGCGAGACGTTGACGTCGGCGCGGACGTTGCCGCGCTCCATCCGCGCCTCGGACACGCCGAGCGCCCGGAAGATGTCGCGCAGCGTCTGCACGTACGCCCGTGCGACCTCGGGGGCCCGCTCGCCGGCGCCGGTGATCGGCTTCGTGACGATCTCGACCAGCGGGATGCCGGCACGGTTGTAGTCGACCAGCGAGTACTCCGCGCCCTGGATGCGGCCGGTGGAGCCGCCGACGTGGGTGTTCTTGCCGGCGTCCTCCTCCATGTGCGCGCGCTCGATCTCGACGCGGAACACGGTGCCGTCCTCGAGCTCGACGTCCAGGTACCCGTCGTGGGCGATCGGCTCGTCGTACTGCGAGGTCTGGAAGTTCTTCGGCACGTCCGGGTAGAAGTAGTTCTTCCGGGCGAACCGGCAGGTCTCCGCGATCTCGCAGTTCAGCGCGAGGCCGATCCGGATGGCGTACTCCACCGCGGTGCCGTTGACGGCGGGCAGCGCGCCGGGCAGGCCCAGCGACACCGGCGTGACCGCGGTGTTCGGCTCGGCGCCGAACGTCTGCGGGGCGCCGTCGAACATCTTGGTCGCGGTGCCGAGCTCGACGTGCACCTCGATGCCGATCACCGGGTCGAACCGGGCCACGGCCTCGTCGTAGTCGACCAGGTCGACGGTCTGGGTGCTCACTCGCCCACCTCCAGCTCGGGAGCCTTGGCCAGCAGCGGGCCGCCCCAGTTCTTCTCCAGCAGCGCCTCGAGCGCGGCGCCCACGCGGTACAGCCGGTCGTCGGCCTTCGCCGGGGCCAGCACCTGGAAGCCGACGGGCAGGCCGTCGTCCGACAGGCCGTTCGGCAGCGACATGCCGGGCACGCCGGCGAGGTTCGCCGGGATGGTGGCGACGTCGTTGAGGTACATCGCCAGCGGGTCGTCCAGCTTCTCGCCGAGCTTGAACGCCGTGGTCGGCGCCGTCGGGGAGACCAGCACGTCCGCCTGCTCGAACGCGGCGGCGAAGTCGCGCTGGATGAGCGTGCGGACCTTCTGCGCCGAGCCGTAGTAGGCGTCGTAGTAGCCCGCCGACAGGGCGTAGGTGCCGAGGATGATCCGGCGCTTGACCTCGTCGCCGAAGCCGGCGCCGCGGGTCGCGGACATCACGCGCTCGGCGGTCACGGGGCCCTCGGACGGCTCGACCCGGAGGCCGAACCGCATGCCGTCGAACTTGGCCAGGTTGCTCGACGCCTCGGACGGCAGGATCAGGTAGTACGCGCCGAGCGCGTACTCGAAGTGCGGGCAGGAGACCTCGACGATCTCGGCGCCCGCGCCGCGGAGCAGCTCCAGCGACTCCTCGAACCGCGCGAGCACACCGGGCTGGTAGCCCTCGCCCTGCAGCTCGCGGACCACGCCGACGCGCACGCCGGTGAGGTCGCCGGACGCGCCCTGCCGGGCCGCGGCGACCAGGCCGGGCAGCGGCTCCGGGATGGACGTCGAGTCGCGCGGGTCGTGCCCGCCGATGAGCTCGTGCAGCAGCGCCGAGTCGAGCACGGTGCGCGTGACGGGGCCGGCCTGGTCGAGCGACGAGGCGAGCGCGATGAGCCCGTAGCGGGACACTGAGCCGTACGTCGGCTTGACGCCGACGGTGCCGGTGACGGCGCCCGGCTGGCGGATCGAGCCGCCGGTGTCGGTGCCGATGGCCAGCGGGGCCTCGTAGGCCGCGACCGCCGCGGCCGAGCCGCCGCCGGAGCCGCCGGGGATCCGGTCCAGGTCCCACGGGTTGTGCGTGTTGCCGTACGCCGAGTGCTCGGTCGACGACCCCATGGCGAACTCGTCCATGTTGGTCTTGCCGAGGATCGGCAGGCCCGCTGCCTTGATCCGCTCGACCAGGGTCGCGTCGTACGGCGGCACCCAGCCCTCGAGGATCTTCGAGCCGGCCGTGGTCGGCAGGCCCTGCGTGACGACGACGTCCTTGACGGCGATCGGCACGCCGGCGAGCGGGTGCAGCTCCTCGCCCGCGGCGCGGCGCGCGTCGACATCGGCGGCCGTGGCAAGCGCCTCGGTGGCGGAGACGTGCAGGTACGCGTGCACGGCGGGCTCGACGGCGGCGATGCGGTCCAGGTGGGCCTGCGTCACCTCGACGCTGGTCACCTCGCGCGCGGCCAGCTTGTCGGCCAGCTCCGCGGCCGAGAGACGGGTCAGGTCGGTCATCTCACTCCTCCCCGAGGATCTGCGGGACGAGGAACTTGCCGTCCTCGGACGCGGGGGCGCCGGACAGCGCCTGCTCCTGCGTCAGCGGCTGCTCGGGCACGTCCGGGCGGAACACGTTGGTCATCGGCAGCGGGTGGCTGGTGGCCGGCACGTCGGGCGTGGCGACCTCGCTGACCCGGGCGACCGACTCGACGATCACGTCGAGCTCGCCCGCGAGGCGGTCGAGCTCCTCGGGGGTCAGGTCGATCCGCGCCAGGCCCGCGACGCGCGCGACCTCGTCACGAGAGAGGGAGGACATGGTCGCGAGTCTAGTCGCGACCCGGTCCCGGCCGGGTCAGACGCGCGCCGCCGAAACCAGCGCCAGCACCGCGTCCGCGTACGCGTCCTCGGCCTCCTCGGCGGCGAACGACCGCTCCGGCTGGCCCGGCAGCTCGACGACCACGAGGTACGAGCCGTCGAGCGCCCGCGCCAGGCTCCGGAACGTGCCGCCGAGCAGCTCGCGCAGCTGGTCCTCGCGCGGCAGCCACACGGCGTCGTCCTGGGTCACGGAGTCGAGCGCCCACTCGGTGGTGCCGTTGAAGCCGAGCACCGTGCCGCTCGGGTACACGTGCGGCTCGATGGTCATCTCGCTGATGGTGAAGACCTCGCCGGCCAGCGCCGGCTGGCGCAGCACGAACCGGTCCCCGGACGTCGGCGTCCAACGCAGGCCCGCGGCCTGCAGGAGCTCCGCGCGCTCGATGGCGATCATCGCGCCAGTATCGTCCGGCGCGTCACGGCGCGCTCGGCGGGGCCCCGCGGCGGGTGAGCCGCGCGGCCCGGGACCGGGCACGGCCGGCGCCGTCAGCGCTCCCAGTACGCGTACCGCTCCGCCGGCCGGAAGCCCTCCCCCGCGTACAGGTCCGCGGCGCCGGGGTTGCCGACCTCGACCTGGAGGAACGCCCGCCGCGCGCCGCGGTCGGCGGCCGCGCGCAGCCCGGCGCGGGTGAGCAGCCGGCCGAGGCCCCGGCGGCGCGCGGTCGGCTCGACCATCAGGCAGGACAGCCCGGTCCAGCCGTCGGCGAGCGCGGCGCGGAGCACGGCCAGGGTCGCCCCGTCCGCGCCGGTCGCCGTCAGGTAGAGCGCCGGGGAGCCGGAGACGACGGCGCGGGCGGTCGCGGGGTCGACCGCCCCGCCCGCCGCCTTCACGCCGAGCCAGCCGGCCAGCCAGGCGTCGTCGGGCTCGTCGGCGACGGCCACGCGGACGTCCGGCGGGACCGCGGCGCGCTCGGGCGGCAGCGCGGCGAGGTCGCGGACCAGCACGTCGGTGGCCGCGCGCTCGGCGTACCCGCGCGCGGCCAGGGCGGCGGCGAGGCCGTCGGGGGCGCCCGAGCAGACGCGCACCACCGACGGCTGCCCGGCCGCGGCGTAGACGGCCTCGACCCGGCCGAGCGTCGCCGCCAGGTCCTCCGGCGTGCCGAGCGGCAGCGCGCTGTTGGCCCGGCGGGTGAACCCGCCCGACAGCCCGAGCCGCCAGCCGTCGACGTCCCGCGTCGCGACGGGGACCCAGGTCGCGGCCTCGACCAGCACGCCCGGCGCGACGGGCGGGGCCCAGGTGAGGGCCTGGAGGTGCACGCCCTCGTGGCCCCAGTCGCGGTCGGGCGCGGCGGCGAACCCCAGCCGGTCGTACAGCCGGCGGGCGGTCGCCATCTCGGCGAGCGTCGACAGCACCACGCCGCGGGCGCGCCGGGCGACCGCCTCGCGCAGGGCGGCGGTGACCAGCCGGGCGGCGACGCCGCGGCCGCGCGCGCCGGGGGCGACGGCGAGCATCCGGAGCTCGAGCTCGCCGGGCTCGGCGATCTCGGCGTACGAGGTCGCGTACGGCGCGAGCGTGAGCGTGCCGACGACCTCCTCGGCGGGCGCGTCGTCCCGACCGGCCACCGTCGCGACCAGGAGCACGGCCTCGCGGGCGCGGCGCGCGGCGTCGCGGAGCTCGATCTCGTACTCGTCGTCGACCTCCAGCAGCCCGTCGGCGCGGTAGGCCTCCGCGGTCAGGGCGCCGACGGCGGCGTGGTCCTCGGGGCGGGCGAGCCGGATGCGCACCGGGCCGACCACGGCGGCCGCGGCGGTCACGAGGCGTCCGCGTCGCCGGCGACCTCGCCCGCAGGGTCCTCGTCCTCGCCCGGACCGTCCCCCACCGCCGCCGGCCCGCCGGCCAGCAGCGCGACGAACCCGTCCTCGTCCAGGATCCGCAGCCCGAGCTCGATCGCCTTGGCCTCCTTCGACCCGGCGTTCTCCCCCACGACCACGTAGTCGGTCTTCTTGGACACCGACCCGGACGCCTTGCCGCCGCGCGACAGCACCGCCTCCTTGGCGCCGTCCCGGCTGAACCCCGCGAGGCTGCCCGTCACGACGACGGTCAGGCCCTCGAGCGTGCGGGGCGCGGACTCGTCGGCCTCGTCGGCCATCACCACGCCGGCGTCCCGCCACCGGTCGACGATGTCGGCGTGCCAGTCCTCGGCGAACCAGTCGAGCACCGAGTCGGCGATCGTCGGGCCGACGCCGTCCACCCCCGCCAGCGTCGCCCGCGCCCCCTCGACGTCGGCGAGCGCCGCACGCAGCGCGTCCATCGAGCCGAAGCGCTGGGCGATCGCGCGCGCCGCGGTGGGGCCGACGTTGCGGATGCTCAGCGCGACCAGCACGCGCCAGAACGGCTTGGTCTTGGCCGCGTCGAGCTCGTCGAGCAGCTTCTTGGCCTGCTCGGACGGCACGTCCTCGTACTCGGGCAGCGGCTGCCCCGCGGCCTCCGCGTCGCGCCGGGCCTTCACGCTGTGGGTCACGCGGCGCCGGAACGGGGTCCGGCGGCGCACGGTGCCGTCCTCGTCGACGCGCGGCTCGCCCGTCTCGGGGTCCCGCACGACGACCTGGACCTGCTGCAGCCGGGCGAAGCTGCGCGCGCGCACGCGCTCCTTCTCCTCCTCCGGGGCGTCCGCGGGCCAGCCGACGAGCTCGAACAGGTCGGCCTCGTTGACCACCGGCGGGACCTCGGGGATCTCCGGCTGGGTCAGCGCGGCGGCCGTGACCTCGCCGAGCGCCTCGATGTCGAGCGCCCCGCGGGACCCGATGTGCTCGACGCGGCCGCGCACCTGCGCCGGGCAGGTGCGGGCGTTCGGGCAGCGCAGGTCGACGTCGCCCTCGCGCATCGGGCGCAGCGTCGACCCGCACTCGGGGCACTCGGTGGGCATGGTCCAGTCGGTGCGCGGGTAGCCGTCGTCCGCCAGCGCGGTGACGGGCCCGACGATCTCCGGGATCACGTCGCCGGCCTTGCGCAGCACCACCATGTCGCCCGGACGCACGCCCTTGAGCGCGACGACGTCCTTGTTGTGCAGCGTCGCCATGGCCACCGTCGACCCGGAGACCTTGACCGGCTCCATGACCGCGTACGGGGTGACCCGGCCGGTGCGGCCGACGTTCACCTCGATCGCGAGCAGCCGGGTGTTCACCTCCTCCGGCGGGTACTTGTACGCGATGGCCCAGCGGGGCGCGCGGCTGGTGGCGCCGAGCCGGCGCTGCAGCGCCAGGTCGTCGACCTTGATGACCACGCCGTCGATCTCGTGCTCGTAGGAGTGCCGGTGCTCGCCGATCTCCTCGATCCGCGCGGTGACGTCCGCGAGGGCGGGCACGACCCGGTAGTGCGGCGACGTCGGCACGCCCCAGCCGGCCAGCAGCTCGTACACCTGGGACTGCCGCTCGAGCGCGACCGCGCCCGGACCCCACCGCAGCGCCCCGATGCCGTGCGCGTACATCCCGAGCGGCCGGCCCGCGGTCACGCGCGGGTCCTTCTGGCGCAGCGAGCCGGCGGCGGCGTTGCGCGGGTTGGCGAACGGGGCCTTGCCCGCCGCCACCTGCGACTCGTTCAGCCGCTCGAACGCCTCGACCGGGAGGAACACCTCGCCGCGCACCTCGATCTGCTCCGGGTGGGTCGCCGGGTCCCCCGCGAGCACGTCCGGGATGCTCGCGATGGTGCGGACGTTCAGCGTCACGTCCTCGCCCGTGCGCCCGTCGCCGCGGGTCGCCGCTCGGACGAGCCGGGCCGGGCCGTCGCCCGTGCGCTCGTAGAGCAGCGCGATCGCGAGGCCGTCGATCTTGAGCTCGGTCAGGTAGCCGACGTCGGCACCTGCCGGCAGCTCCAGGTCGCGGTGCACCCGCTCGGCCCAGGCGGCCACGTCCTCGGCGGAGAACGCGTTGTCCAGCGACAGCATCCGCTCGACGTGGTCGACCGCGCGGAACTCGGTCGAGAACGTGCCGCCGACGTTCTGGGTGGGCGACTCGGGCGTGCGCAGCCCGAACTCCGGGTACGCGTCCTCGAGCGCCTCCAGCCGGCGCAGCGTCGTGTCGTACTCGGCGTCGCTCGCGGCCGGCTCGTCCCGCACGTAGTAGGCGAACTGGAGCTCCCGGACGCGGTCCGCCAGCTCGGTCCAGCGCTGGCGTGCGGCGGCCTCGTCCAGGCCGGCGTCCTCGGGGTTCGTCGTCTCGGGTCGTGTCGCGTCCACGCGGACATCATGCCGCGCGCCCCCGACACGGCACCTGCGGGGCGCGCGGTGCGCGGGGGTTCCCGCCGGGCGGCCGGCGCCGCTAGGCTGCTACTCATCAGTCTGTAGACAGAGAAGTAGCACGACCCCGACCGTGGGACCGTGATCGGTGAGCTGCAGGTGACGGTGGGGCGGCGCGTGCGCCGGCTCCGGATCGAGCGCGGGATCAGCCAGGAGGCGCTCGCGCGCGACGTGGAGATGCACCGCACGTACCTGGGCGGCGTCGAGCGCGGGGAGCGCAACCTCACCCTGCGCTCCGTCGAGCGGCTGGCGGAGCGCCTCGGCGTGCCCGTCCGCGAGCTGATCGGCGACGCCCCCGAGGCCTGAGCCCGAGCGGCCTGTGGACGACGGAGCTCCCGTGTCGGTGGTCGTGCTCAGAGTGGGTGGGACGAGGGGCGCGGCCGCGCAGGAGCCCCTCGGCAGGCCGACCGAGGAGGACCCGTGACCACCGAGCAGGACCGACCGACCTGGCAGGTGGAGCCCTGCCCCGACTGGTGCGTGGTGCTGCACGCGCAGGACGACGACGTGCGCGACCGGGCGCACGTCAGCAGCTCGATGTCCGTGGCCTCCCGGCAGCTCCTCGGCGGGCCGGGCGCTCCGGTGTCGCCGTTCGCGGAGCGCGAGCCGGGCGCCGCGCCGGGGACCCCGGACGCGCTGGACCGCACCGCGGCGGCCGAGCTCGCGGTCTGCGTGCACCGCCGCGACGGCGCCCGCACCACCTGGGTGTACGTGGGCGACGGCGCGGTGCAGCACCTGGAGCTCAGCGCCGAGTCCTGGCACCGGCTGATGCCGGCGCTCGACCGGGTGCTGGACCTGGCGCGCGCCTGACCGGTCCGCGCGGGGGCGAGCCGCACCCCCGCGCGGGCCCCGGTCGCGCGCTCAGGAGGGGGCGGGCCCGTCGAGGTCCGGCGTGTCGGGGTCGCCCGGCCCGTCGGGGCCGCCCGGCCCGTCGGGGTCGCCCGGCCCGACGGGGTCGCCCGGCGCGGGCGGGACGATCGGCGCCAGCAGGGCGACCGGGTCGACGCCCATGCTCGTCGCCAGGCGCTCGAGCGAGCGCAGCGAAAGGTCGCGCTCGCCCCGCTCCACGGACCCCACGTACGTGCGGTGGTGCCCGATCCGGTCCGCCAGGTCCTCCTGGCTCAGGTCACCCGCCAGGCGGATGCGCCGGATGTTCCGTCCCACGGTGCGCTGCAGCTCTCCGTCCACATCGCGAGCGTCCCGACGCGCTCGCCGGGGGTCTACACCCTCATGAGTAGCACCGCGGTCATCCCGCGGGCGCGACCTCCGGGCGGCGCCGGGCCCGCCACACCGCCACCGCGCCGCCCGCCACGAGCAGCACGCCGACGCCGACCGCCCCGACCGCCGCGCCCGCGAGCGCCGCGGGTCGCTCCGCCAGCACGGTCTCCGTCGCGCGGCCGTCGACGGTCCACGTGCACACCGCCCGGGGCGGCAGCAGCGACGAGGAGACCGTCGCGCCGTCCTCCCCCGCGGTCGCGGCGGCGACGCAGGTGTCCTCCTCGCCGAGCCCGGTGCGCAGCGTCGACGTCACCAGCCCCACCCAGACGACGAGCAGCACCACCAGCCCGACCACCGCGAGCCCCGCCCCGGCGGCGAGCACCGCCGCGTGCCGGCGCGAGAGCCAGGGCCGCCGCCGGACCGGCGCATCCGCGCCCCCGGCACCCGGCGCACCCGTGCGCCGCGCGTCCGGCAGCCCCGCGCCCTCGGCACCCGGCGCACCCGTGCGCCCCGCGTCCGGCAGCCCCGCGCCCCCGCTCACGACTCCGCCCGCTCGGCCACGACCGCCGCCGCCCGCGCCACGGTCGCGAGCGTCGCCCGCGCCGCCGCCGGGTCGACCCGCGCGCCCGC
>NZ_JAHVCI010000069.1:0-17169 GCF_019265565.1 Cellulomonas sp. PS-H5 | reverse complement strand
GGCCGCGGACGGCGACGCCCCCGACGCCACGGCGCCCGCCCGCGGCCGGCGCCGGTGGGTCGTCGTCGGTGCGGTCGCCGCCGCGGTGCTCGTGCTCGGCGGCGCGGGTGCGGCCTGGTTCCTGACGCGCGACGACGCCGGCGGCACCGCAGCCGCCCCGCCGGACGTGGTGCTGCCGTCGCCCACCGCCTCGGTCGCCCCGACGGCCCGTGCGGCGACCACGGCGTTCGCGAGCGCGCTGCCGACCACGCTGCTGCAGTACGCGCTGGCGACCTCCGCCGACGACGAGGCCTGGCTCGCCCAGGGCGCCGTCGAGGCCTACGCCGAGACGTACACCGACGGGGCCGACGGCACCGTGACGGTGCAGGCCGGGCAGTGGGAGACGCCCGAGGAGGCCACCGCGGCGCTCGCGGCGGTCGCGGCGACGCTCCCGGCTGCCGACGAGGCGACCGGTGACGCCACCGACGGCGCCTCCGCCGACCCGACCGCCGCCGCCGGGCCGGCCGTGCTGCTGCAGGGCGAGGTCCTCGTCGGCGGTGCACCCGCCGGCACGGTCACGGTCGTCGACGCGGGCGACGGCACCGGCGTCGCGGCGTGGAGCAACGGCACCACGGTGTTCGTCGTCCGGGGACCGGCCGCCGACATCCGCAACCTGTACGCCGCCTACCCCCTCTGACCCGCGCGAACCGCCCGGCGCGGCCCTGCGGGACCGCCCCGCGCGCCGCGAGGTCGCCCTCGCGCGACCGCCGAGCGAGCAGATGACACGTCGAGCGAGTAGTCAGCAGCTGCTCGCTCGACGTGTCGGTTACCCCGTCGCCACGGGGCCCCGGTCCGGGGTCCCGCCGGGCGGCGGTGCGGCGCGTGGGGTAGACCGGAGGTCGGCGGCCCGACGGCGCGACCGCCCCACGCCCGCCGCCACCCGCGGTGGGCCCCCAGGCGCCGTGCCCCCCGGCCGGCGCCGCCCGACCGAGGAGGACCATGGCACGCATCGGCACCACCGACCTGGACGTCCTGCCGCTGAACCTGGGCGGCAACGTGTTCGGCTGGACCGCGGACGAGCAGGCCTCGTTCGCCGTCCTGGACGCGTTCGCCGAGGCCGGGGGCAGCTTCGTCGACACCGCGGACGTCTACTCCGAGTGGGGCGACGGCCACGAGGGCGGCGAGTCCGAGGCGACGATCGGGCGCTGGATGGCCGCGCGCGGCAACCGCGCGGACGTCGTCGTCGCGACGAAGGTCGGCAAGCTCAGCACCCGCCGTGGCACCTCCCGGGCGGCCGTCCGGGCCGCGATCGACGACTCGCTGAAGCGGCTCGGCACGGACTACGTCGACCTCTACTACGCGCACGAGGACGACCAGGACACCCCGCTCGAGGAGACCGTCGCCGCGCTCGGCGAGGTGGTCGCGGACGGCAAGGCCCGGTACGTCGCGGCGTCGAACTTCTCGCCCGAGCGCCTGGCCGAGGCGCTGCGGATCGCCGACGACCTCGGGGTCGCCCGGTTCGTCGCGCTGCAGCCGCACTACAACCTGGTGCACCGCGGCGCCTACGAGGGCCCGCTGCAGGAGCTCGCCGTCCGCGAGGGCCTCGGCGTGCTGCCGTACTCCTCGCTGGCGAGCGGCTTCCTCACCGGCAAGTACCGCGACGGGTCGCCCGCCGTGGACAGCCCGCGCGCCGGGTCGGCCGGGCGCTACCTGGACGACCGCGGCCGCCGGGTGCTGGCCGCCCTCGACGCGGTCGCCGCCGCGCACGGCACGTCGGTCACCGCCGTGAGCCTGGCGTGGCTGCGGGTGCAGCCGGGCGTGGTCGCGCCGATCGCGAGCGCGCGCTCGGTCGAGCAGCTCCCCGACCTGCTCGCCGGCGCGACGCTGGAGCTCGCGGACGACGAGGTCACCGCCCTGTCGGACGCCTCGTCCTGACGAGGGCGCCGACCACCTCCGCGACGGGAGGATCCACTCGCACCGGCACGCCCGGGTGCGCCCGTGCGAGTGGATCCCTCCGCACGCCGGAGCGGGGCGCCGGGGCCCCGCCGCGCGTGCCTCAGCCCGCCGCCGGGGACCCGGCGGCGCCCGCGGGCAGCGCGTCCGGGGCGGTCGCGAGCGGCAGGCGCACCGTGAACGTGGTCGCCCCGGGGGTGCCGTCGACGTCGATCGTGCCGCCGTGCGCGGTGACCACCGCGTGCACGATCGCCAGCCCGAGGCCCGTCGACCCCGCGGCGCGGTTCCGGGAGGCGTCGCCGCGGGCGAACCGCTCGAACAGCCGCGACCGCAGCGGCTCGGCGATGCCGGGGCCGTCGTCCCGGACCCGCAGCACCGCGCGGTCGCCCTCCCGCGCGACGGCCACCACCACGGTCGTGCCGGCCGGGGTGTGCACGCGGGCGTTCGACAGCAGGTTGACCAGGACCTGCCGGAGCCGGTGCTCGTCCCCGACCACCAGCGCGGGCTCCGCCCCGTCCTCCTCCGCCCCGTCCTCCTCCGGCCCGTCGGGTCCGGCGTCCCCGCCCTGCAGCGCGCCGAGGTCCAGCCGCCAGGCGTGGTCCGGTCCCGCCGCGTGCGCGTCGGCGACCGCGTCGACCGCGAGCGCGGCCAGGTCGACCTCCTCGAGGTCGAGGTCCCGCCCGGCGTCCAGCCGCGCGAGCAGCAGCATGTCCTCGACGAGCGTCGTCATCCGGCGGGCCTCCGACTCGACGCGGCCCATCGCCCGCACGACGTCGTCGGGCAGGTCGCCCGGCAGCCGCTGCACGAGCTCGGCGTAGCCGCGGATCGAGGCCAGCGGGGTGCGCAGCTCGTGGCTGGCGTCGGCGACGAACCGGCGCACCTGCGTCTCGGACTCGTGCCGGGCGGTCAGCGCGGACTCGACGTGGCCGAGCATCCGGTTGAGCGCCGACCCCACCTGGCCGACCTCCGTGGCCGGGTCGGTGTCCTCGTCCGGCACCCGCTCCCGGATGTCGACCTCCCCGCGGGACAGCGGCATCTCGGACACCCGGGTCGCGGTCGCGGCGACCCGGTCCAGGGGCCGCAGCTCCCGGCGCACCAGCACGGTGGCGATCGCGGCGGCGACCAGCAGACCGAGCACGGCGACGACGACCTCGACCACGACGTAGTCGTCGACGGTCGACGTGATCCCCGCCAGCGGGACGGCGGTGACCGAGGTGCTGCCGGTGTCGGACTCGACGGCGATCGCGCGGTAGCTGCCCAGGTCCGGGAGCTCCACCGTGCCGGGGTCCTGGCCCGGCTCGACCGCGAGGAGCACGGCCAGCTGCTCGTCGGTCAGGCCCTGCACGTCGCCCGAGGCGTCCAGGTAGCCGGCGACCGGCGTGCCGTCCGCCGTCTCGAACACGCTCACCGTGCCGACGTCCTGGCCCGGCAGCCCGAACGCGGGCGGGATGCTGCCGTCGCCCTGCTGCCCGTCGCCCGCCTGCGACCCGTCAGCGCCCTGCGACCCGGCACCGGACCCCGACCCGTCGTCGGCCCCCGCCGTCGGCGCCCCGGACGGCAGCTGCCCCGGCGCCGCCCCCCGGTCCAGCCGGTCGGGCGCGGCCGCGGCCCGGCGGCTCGCGTCCTCCAGGCGCTGGTCGACCTGCGTCATCAGCGAGCTGCGCAGCGCGAGGGTCGACACCAGGCCCATGACGGCGGCGACGGTCGCCAGCAGCGCGACGACGACCGCCACCAGCCGCCGGCGCAGCGTCCACCGGGACCGCGGGGGCCGGGCGGCCGTCACGCCGCGGGCTTGAGCACGTACCCGACGCCGCGCAGGGTGTGCAGCATCGGCGTCCGGCCCTTGTCGATCTTCCGGCGCAGGTAGGAGACGTACAGCTCGACGATGTTGGCCTGGCCGCCGAAGTCGTACTGCCAGACGCGGTCGAGGATCTGCGCCTTCGACAGCACGCGCTTGGGGTTGCGCATGAAGTAGCGGAGCAGCTCGAACTCGGTCGCGGTCAGCCGGATGTCGTCGCCGCCGCGGCTGACCTCGTGCGAGTCCTCGTCCATCCGCAGGTCGCCGACGACCAGCACGGCCTCCTCGCGCTCCGAGACGGCGCCGGCGCGGCGCAGCAGGGCCCGCAGCCGGGCGACGACCTCCTCCAGGCTGAACGGCTTGGTGACGTAGTCGTCGCCGCCCGCCGTCAGGCCGGCGATCCGGTCCTCGACGGCGTCCTTCGCGGTGAGGAACAGCACCGGGACGTGCGGGTGGGTGGCCCGGATGCGGCGCAGCACCTCCAGCCCCGACAGGTCGGGGAGCATGACGTCGAGCAGGATCACGTCCGGCTCGAGCGACCGGGCCTGCTTGATGGCGGCCTGGCCCGTGAGGGCGTGCTCGACCTGCCAGCCCTCGTACCGGAGCGCGGTGGAGAGCAGCTCGGCCAGGGTGGCCTCGTCGTCGACGACGAGGGCCCGCACCGGCTGGCCGTCCGGGCGGGTGAGGGCGTCGCGCTGGAGCGTGGAGGTGGTCATGGCACGAGCATGGCCGCGCGACCTGGGGCGCCCCTGACGCCGACCTGTGGGAACCCTGTGAGCCGCGCAGGTGCGCGCCGGGTGGCCGGTCAGTCGCGCTCGATCACGGACAGCACGTTCCCCGACGGGTCGGTGAACCAGGCGATCAGCGGGCCGCCGCCGCGGAACACCCCGTCCTCGTCGGTCTGCGTCGGCGCGCCCTCGTACCGCTCGAACCGCACGCCGCGGCCGCGCAGCTCCGCCACGGCGGCGGGCACGTCCTCGACCGCGAAGTTCAGCACGGTGAACGACGCGGGGACGTGCGCCTCGCCCTTGGGGTAGAGCAGCACGTCCCGGCCCGCGAGGTGCAGGAGCAGCATCCCGTCGCGCTCCTCCGCGTCGAGGCCGAGCACGTCGGCGTAGAAGGCGCGGGCGGCGGGCACGTCCGCCACCGAGTAGCCGCTGAAGGACTCGCTGAGGTCGAGCATGACGGACTCCCTCGTCGTCGTGGGCCCGGGCGGCGGGTGCGCGGCCGCGTGCGGGCCGGGTGCGCCCAGCGTGCACCCGGGACGGCGTCCCCGGGAAGATCCCCGCCCCGACCGGCCCCGCCCGGCCCCGCCCGGCCCCGCCCGGCCCCGCCCGGCCCCGCCCGGCCCCGCCCCGCGCACGCCCCTCGCCGACTCGGTGGAGGAATCGTGTGCGGCCCCGCCGCCGCCCGGACCGCGGCGACCCGCTCGCCTACCGTGGTCCCCATGCCCCGCCCGACCTCCGCCCCGGCGACCCCCTGGCGCGCCCCCGAGGCCGCCGACGGGGGTCCGGGCCGCGTCGACCCGCCGGTCCGCTGGCGCACCCCCGCCGGCACGGCGCGCCGGGTCGCGTCGGCCCTGCTGGTGGCGCTGGTCGCCGTCGCGGGCATCGGCGTGACGTGGCGGGTGTTCGTCGGCACCGAGCAGGGGCAGGCGGTCGACCAGGCGTCGCTCGACGGCGCCCACATCGGCCAGAACCGGCTCTGGGAGGTCGCCGAGCCGGTGCTGGACGTGGTCTCGGTCGGCTTCATCGCGGCGGCGATCGTCGCGTGCGCGGTGATCGCGTTCGTCCGGCGCCGCTGGGGCCTCGCGCTGGTCGCCGCCGGTGTGCTGGCCGGGGCGAACGTCTCGACCCGCGTCCTCAAGCACTGGGTGCTCGACCGGCCGGACCTCGGCCACGGCCCCGACTTCAACACGCTCCCCAGCGGGCACACGACGGCGGCGGCCTCGGTCGCCGCGGCGGTGCTGCTCGTCGTGCCGCCGCGCGCCCGGCCCTGGGCGGCGGTGCTCGGGGGCGCCTACGCAGGGGCCACGGGCGTCAGCACGCTCGTCGGCCAGTGGCACCGGCCGTCGGACGTCGTGGCGGGCCTGCTGGTCGTGCTGGCGTGGGGCGCGCTCGCGTGCGCGGTGCTGGCGCTCGGCGTCGACACCGCCACGGACCGCCGCCCGCCCACGGCCGCCCTGCGCACGGTCCCGCGCACCGGCCGGCCCGCCCGCGGGGACGGTCCCGGCACCGCCGTGGCGGCCTGGCTGCTCGCCGCGGCGACGGCCCTCGCCGGGGGCGCGGCCGCGGTCGCGCTGCGGCGCACCTGGCTGTCCGACGACCCGGTCGGGTCCACGGCCGCGCTGCTGACGTCGTACGGTGGCGGGGCGCTGGGCATCGTCGCGGTCGCGGCCGCGTCGTCCGGCGCGCTGCTGGTGCTGCGCCGGTCCGCCACCTCGGGGTCGGACCGGGTGGGACCGACGTCGTAGAGTTCCCCCGCACCGGCGGTGGCATGCTGTCGCCGCCCGCACGCCCGGCACCACGGGTCGGCAGTCCGAAGGAAGCAGGAGCGCATGTCCGCAGGTCGCAAGCTGGTCATCGTGGAGTCGCCCGCCAAGGCGCGCACGATCGCCGGGTACCTCGGCGACGGCTTCGACGTCGAGGCCAGCGTCGGTCACATCCGTGACCTCCCGCAGCCCAGCGAGCTGCCCGCGGAGATGAAGAAGGGCCCGTTCGGCAAGTTCGCGGTCGACGTCGACAACGGCTTCGCGCCGTACTACGTCGTCGACTCGGACAAGAAGAAGAAGGTCACGGAGCTCAAGCGGCTGCTCAAGGACGCCGACGAGCTCTACCTCGCCACCGACGAGGACCGCGAGGGCGAGGCCATCGCGTGGCACCTGCTGCAAGAGCTCAAGCCCAAGGTGCCGGTCAAGCGGATGGTGTTCCACGAGATCACCCGCGAGGCCATCACCCGCGCGCTGGAGAACACCCGCGAGCTCGACGACCGCCTGGTGGACGCGCAGGAGACCCGGCGCATCCTCGACCGGCTGTACGGCTACGAGGTCAGCCCGGTCCTGTGGCGCAAGGTCCGCCAGGGCCTGTCCGCCGGCCGCGTGCAGTCCGTGGCGACCCGCCTGGTGGTCGAGCGCGAGCGCGAGCGCATGGCGTTCCGCGCCGCCGACTACTGGGACCTGACCGCGACGTTCGCGGTGGCCGACGCCGACGAGCCGTCGTTCGGCGCCCGCCTGGTGCAGCTCGGCGAGCGGCGCGTGGCCGCGGGCCGCGACTTCGGCGACGACGGCGTGCTCAAGGGCTCCGGCGCGTCCCGCCCGGTGCACCTGGACGAGGGCGCCGCGCGGGCCTGGGTGTCCGCGCTGGACGGCGCCGGGTACGCGGTGCGCTCGCTCGAGACCAAGCCCTACACCCGCCGCCCGGCAGCGCCGTTCACGACGTCGACGCTGCAGCAGGAGGCCAGCCGCAAGCTGCGCATGTCCTCCCGGCAGACGATGCGCACCGCGCAGACGCTGTACGAGAACGGCTACATCACGTACATGCGGACCGACTCGCCCAACCTGAGCACGCAGGCGATCGACGCCGCGCGCCGCCAGGCGGCCGAGCTCTACGGCGCGGACCACGTCCCCGACGCCCCGCGCGTCTACGCGTCCAAGAGCAAGGGCGCCCAGGAGGCGCACGAGGCGATCCGCCCGGCGGGTGACAACTTCCGCACCCCGGCCCAGGTCGCGCGCGAGCTGTCCGGCGACCAGTTCCGGCTCTACGAGCTCATCTGGAAGCGCACTGTCGCCTCGCAGATGGCCGACGCCCGCGGGTCGACCGCCTCGGTCCGGATCGCCGCGACGGTGCCCGCCCCGGAGCTGCCCGCCGGCAGCACCGCGGCCGACGCCACGACCGCCGGCGCGCCGACCGACGCGCTGTTCGCCGCGTCCGGCACCGTCATCACGTTCCGCGGCTTCCTCGCCGCCTACGAGGAGGGCCGGGACGTCGACCGGTACGCCTCGGACGCCGAGGGCAAGGCCGCCGAGGGCGCCAAGGAGACCCGGCTGCCGCAGATGGCCGAGGGCGACCCGGTCACGGAGTCGGACCTCACGGCCGACGGCCACCGCACCTCCCCGCCGCCGCGCTACACGGAGGCGAGCCTGGTCAAGGCGCTCGAGGAGCGCGGCATCGGCCGCCCCTCGACGTACGCCGCGACGATCTCGGTCATCCAGGACCGCGGCTACGTGACCAGCCGCGGCCAGGCGCTCGTGCCGAGCTGGCTCGCGTTCGCCGTGACCCGGCTGCTGGAGGAGAACTTCGACCGGCTCGTCGACTACGACTTCACCGCCTCCATGGAGGAGGACCTCGACGCGATCGCCGCGGGCCAGAAGGACCGCGTCGACTGGCTGACCCGGTTCTACTTCGGCTCCGCGGCGGCCGAGGGCCCCGACGGCGACGGCCTGCGCGAGCTCGTCGCCAACCTCGGCGAGATCGACGCCCGCGAGGTCAACTCGATCGAGATCGGCGACGGCCTCACGCTGCGCGTCGGCCGGTACGGCCCGTACATCGAGGAGTCCGGCGGCGAGCCCGGCCCGGACGGCAACCCGCGCCGCGCGTCGGTGCCGGACGACCTGGCGCCCGACGAGCTGACGGCCGAGAAGGCCCGCGAGCTTCTGGAGACCCAGCCCGAGGGCGACCTCGTGCTCGGCACCGACCCGACGACGGGCACGACGATCGTCGCGAAGAACGGGCGGTACGGCCCGTACGTCACGGAGCTGCTGCCCGAGCCCGAGCTCGACCCGGGCCTGTCGGCGGCGGCGAAGAAGCGCGCGCTGGCGGCGGCGCCCAAGCCGCGCACCGGCTCGCTGCTGAAGTCGCAGTCCCTGCAGACGATCACGCTCGACGAGGCGCTGCAGCTGCTCAGCCTGCCGCGCGTCGTGGGCACGGACCCGGAGACGGGCGCCGAGATCACCGCGCAGAACGGCCGCTACGGCCCGTACCTCAAGAAGGGCACGGACTCCCGCACGCTGCCGTCGGAGGAGGCGATCTTCACCACGACGCTGGAGGAGGCGCTGGCCATCTACGCGCAGCCCAAGCGCGGCCGCGGGGCGACCGCGACGCCGCCGCTGCGCGAGCTCGGCGAGGACCCGACGTCGGGCAAGCCGATCGTGGTGAAGGACGGCCGGTTCGGCGCGTACGTCACCGACGGCGAGACCAACCGGACCCTGCCGCGCGACACGACGCCCGAGTCGATCACCCGCGAGCAGGCCGTCGAGCTGCTGGCGGAGAAGCGCGCGTCGGCGCCCAAGAAGAAGCCGGCCGCCAAGAAGGCCGCGGCGCCCCGCAAGAAGGCGGCCGCGAAGAAGTAGGGGTCCTCAGACCTCGAGCACGACCCAGCCGGGCCCCGGGACGTCCACGGACGCGCCGGGGCCCGGTCGCGTCCCGGGCGCGATGGCCGGGTCGGCGTGCGCCGCCACCGAGGCCCCGGCCGGCACCGCCAGCGCCCACGGCCCGGCGTCCAGGTTGAGCGCGACCAGCAGCGCGGCGCCGGAGCCGTCCGACGCCCGCGCCTCGTAGGCCAGCCGGGTGTTCGTCACCTCGACGACCCGGGTGCGGGCGGTGTGCAGCCACGGGTGCCGCCGCCGCAGCCCGAGCAGGGCGGCGTGCCGATCGTGCGTGGCGCGGCCGTCCGGCGCGACGTCGGGCGCGGCGAGGTCGGCCGGCGTCGGCGGGTACGGCGGGCGGACCTCGTCGTCGCCGCCCGCGCGGTCCTCCTTGACCCCGCGGTAGGCCTGCTCGTCGCCGTAGTAGACGGCCGGGGTGCCGCCGACCGTGGCGAGCACGACCAGCGCCAGGCCCGCGAGCGTCGCGTCGCCGACCCGGCTGGTGATCCGGGTGACGTCGTGGTTGCCGACGAACGTGTACGGCACGAAGTGGTCGAGGAACCCGTCGTGCCGGCCGAGCGTCCACACGAGCTCGTGGAAGTTGCGCTCGGCGATCGACGACCAGGTCGCCTTCCACAGCTCGTACTGGGTGACCGCGTCCAGCCCGGACTCCGCGACGAACGCCGGGTAGTCGCCGTGGATCACCTCGCCCATCAGGTAGGCGTCCGGGTGCGCGGCGCGCACCCGCTCGGTCACCCGCGCCCAGAACGCCGTCGGCACGGCGTACGCCGCGTCCAGCCGCCACCCGTCCGCGCCCGCGTCGAGCCAGTGCGTCATGACGTCGGCGACCAGGTCGACGACCCGCGGCTCGTCGTGGTTCAGCGTGACGAGCGAGCGGTGCCCCTCGAAGCAGTCCCAGTCGGGGCCGTCGTCGTTCCAGCGGATCCGGAACAGGGCGGCCTCGGGGGAGCCGGGGCCGGCGGCCAGGGCGGCGCGGAACAGCGGGTGCTGGTCACCGACGTGGTTGAACACCCCGTCCAGGAGCACCCGCACGCCGCGGTCGCGGGCCGCCGCGAGCAGCCGGTCCAGGTCCGCGCGGTCCCCCAGGCGGGGGTCGACCCGGTAGTGGTCGACGGTGTCGTAGCCGTGCGTGCCCGACGCGAACACCGGGCCGAGCGCCAGCCCGTTGAGGCCGAGGTCGACCAGGTAGTCCAGCCAGCGCTCGACGTGCCCGAGCCGGTGCGTCACCGGGGCCGCGGGGTCGAGGGCGCGCTCGGCGCCCGTGAACCCCAGCGGGTAGACGTGCCACCACATCGCGTGCTGCACCCACGGCGCGGCCATTCGGCGTCCTCCCTCGTCAGCGGCTCCCCGCGACCCTCGCAGGTCGCGGGCGGCCTGTCACCCCGGGGAGCGGCGCGGCCGGGGCCGCGCGGCCTCAGCCGCCGACGTACCGCAGCGGCGGGCGCCCCGAGCTGCCGTACCGGGGCGCGCGCCGGCAGGCTCCCCGGCCGGCCAGGTGCTCCAGGTAGCGGCGCGCGGTGACCCGGGACAGCCCGGTCGCGGCCGCCGCCTCGTCCGCGGTCAGTCCGTCGGGCGCGGCGCGCAGCGCGGCCCGGACCCGGGCGAGCGACTCCGCCGCGAGGCCCTTCGGCAGCAGCTCGCGTGCCGGGGGGCGCAGCGTGGCGAGCAGCGCGTCCACCTCGCCCTGGTCCACGACGGCCCGGCGTCCCGTCACGGCGGCGCGGTACGCGGCGTACGCGCCGAGCCGCTCCCGAAGGGCCGGGAACCGCAGCGGCGTCACCAGGTAGTGCACCGCGCCGAACCGCACCGCCGCGCGCACGGCGGCCCGGTCGCGGACGGCGGTCGCCACCAGCACGTCCGGGGCGCCGCGCAGGTGGTGCAGCGCCCGGCACACGTCCAGCCCGGGCCGGCCGGGCAGCGCGAGGTCGAGCAGGACGAGGTCCACCCCGCCGCGCACCGCCCGGGCGAGCGCGGTGTCGCCGTCCCCCGCCAGGCCGACGGTGCGGAAGCCCGGGACGCGGTCGACGAGCCGGCCGTGCTCGCGCGCCGTCCCCGCGCGGCCGTGGGCCACGAGCACGCGGAGGTCGCCGCCCGGCCCGGTGCCCGCGCCGGGCCGGGCGGTGCCGGACGGGGAGCGGGGCGGGCGCGGGGCGCGGGGGTCGTCGCCGGCCGGCATGCCCCCAGTCTCGGCGCGGCGCGGCACGCACCCACGGGCGCTGAGTGGTCGCCGGCGGTCGGCCTAGGGGGTGGCTGCGGGCGCGTCGTGGGGGTGCCCAGCTGTGACCACAACGACCGCAACGCCCGGTTCGTCCCGGTCTGCCGCCCCTCAGGAGTCGCGGCGCCGCCAGGGTCGGGCACGTCCGGCCCCGGTGCACCGACGCCCCGGGGCGCCGCCCCGCCACCGGAGGCACGCCGCGCATGGACCAGGACACCGCCGCCCCCGGAGCGGGCACCGCCCCCGGAGCGGGCACCGCAGCCGGGACCGATCCCGGCGCCGCCCCCGCCCCGGAGCGCCTGCGCCCCGTGCCGCTCGTCCGGGCGGCGGTCCCGCTCGTCGTCGGCGTCGTCCTGTGGTTCGTGCCGCCGCCGACGGGCGTGGACGCGCCCGCCTGGCACATGTTCGCGATCTTCGTCGCGACGATCGTCGGCGTCATCGCCCGCCCGCTGCCGATGGGCGCGGTGACGATCGTCGGCCTGGTGGCGACGGTCGTCACCGGCGTCCTGGAGCCCGCCGAGGCGCTGCAGGGGTTCTCCAACACGACGATCTGGCTGATCGTCGTCGCGTTCTTCATCTCCCGCGGCGTCATCAAGACCGGGCTCGGCGCCCGGCTCGCGCTGTTCTTCGTGTCCCGGCTGGGCCGCAGCCCGCTCGGCCTCGCCTACGGCCTGGCCGCGACCGACCTCGTGCTCGCCCCCGCCACCCCGTCGAACACCGCGCGCGCCGGCGGCATCATCCAGCCGATCGTCCGGTCGATCGCGTCGTCCTACGGCAGCGAGCCCGGCCCGACCTCCCGCCGGATCGGCTCGTACCTGACCAGCACGGCGTTCCACGTGAACGCCGTGACCTCGGCGATGTTCCTCACCGCGATGGCGGGCAACCCCCTGGCGGCGCAGCTCGCCGGCGACCAGGGCGTCGACCTCTCCTGGGGCACCTGGGCGCTGGCGGCGATTGTGCCCGGCCTCGTCGCGCTGGTCGTCGTCCCGCTGGTGGTGCGCGCGGTCGACCCGCCGGAGGTGCGCCGCACCCCCGAGGCCGCCGAGCGCGCCCGCACCGCGCTCCGTGAGCTGGGGCCGCTGTCCGCGGGGGAGAAGGTGATGACGGGCACGATCGTCGGCCTGCTCCTGCTGTGGACGCTCGGCGACGCGCTGCTCGACCTGTCGGCGACCACGACGGCCCTGATCGGCCTGGTCGTGCTCCTGCTCACCGGGGTGCTGACCTGGGACGACGTGAAGTCCGAGACCCAGGCCTGGGACACGCTGGTCTGGTTCGCGGTGCTGGTGATGATGGCGACGCAGCTCAACGCCCTCGGCCTCATCCCGTGGCTCAGCGGGGAGATGGCCGCCCTGGTCGGCGACCTGGGCTGGCAGCAGGCGTTCGTGCTGCTGACGCTCGTCTACTTCGCCACCCACTACCTGTTCGCGTCCAACACGGCGCACATCTCCGCGATGTACGCGGCGTTCCTCGCGACCGCGATCATGGCCGGCGCGCCGCCGGTGTTCGCCGCCCTGGTCCTCGGCTTCATCTCCAGCCTGTTCGCCTCGCTCACGCACTACTCCTGCGGCCCGGCCCCGGTGCTGTTCGGCTCCGGCTACGTCCCGGTCGTCCGGTGGTGGCGCACCGGCGCGGTGGTCGCCGTCGTGAACATCGCCGTCTGGATGGGCGTCGGCGGCCTCTGGATGAAGGCGATCGGCCTGTGGTGACGGCCGCGCCGACCGCGCACGACCGCGCCCGGTGCGCGGCCCGACCCCCGCACGCCCCCACCCCGCCCGGACCGAGGAGAGCCCGATGACCGAGACCCCGACCGAGATCCCCGCCGGCTTCCGGCTCGAGCACGACACGATGGGCGACGTCCTGGTGCCCGCGGACGCGTGCTACCGGGCCCAGACCCAGCGCGCGGTGCAGAACTTCGCGATCTCCGGCACCCGGCTGCACCCCCGGCACGTGGCGGCGCTCGCGGAGATCAAGCGGGCCGCGGCCCTGGCGAACGCCGAGCTCGGGGTGCTGCCCGACGACGTGGCCGCCGCGATCGCCGCCGCGGCGGAGGAGGTGGCGGCCGGGCTGTGGGCCGACCAGTTCCCAGTCGACGTGTTCCAGACCGGCTCCGGCACCTCGTCCAACATGAACGTGAACGAGGTGCTCGCCACCCTCGCGACCGAGCGGCTCGGCCGCCCGGTGCACCCGAACGACCACGTCAACGCCTCGCAGTCGTCCAACGACGTGTTCCCCGCGTCCATCCACGTCGCCGCGGCGCAGGCGGTGCTGACCGACCTGCTCCCGGCCCTCGGCCACCTCGCCGAGACGCTGGAGACCCGGGCGGCCGAGCACGCCGACGTGGTCAAGGCCGGGCGCACGCACCTCATGGACGCCACGCCGGTGACGCTGGGCCAGGAGCTCGGCGGGTACGCCGCGCAGATCCGGCTGGGCGTCGAGCGGGTGGTCGCGGCGCTGCCCCGGCTCGCCGAGCTGCCGCTGGGCGGCACCGCCGTCGGCACCGGGATCAACACCCCGCCCGGGTTCCCGCAGCGCGTCATCGCGCTGGTGGCGGACCACACCGGCCTGCCGCTCACCGAGGCCCGCAACCACTTCGAGGCGCAGGGCGCGCAGGACGCCCTCGTCGAGACGTCCGGCGCCCTGCGCACGGTCGCGGTGTCGCTGGTGAAGATCTGCAACGACCTGCGCTGGATGGGCTCGGGCCCCCGCACCGGCCTCGCCGAGATCGCCCTGCCGGACCTGCAGCCCGGGTCGTCGATCATGCCCGGCAAGGTGAACCCGGTCATCCCCGAGGCGGTGCTCATGGTCGCCGCCCAGGTGATCGGGAACGACGCCGCGGTCGCGTTCGCCGGCACGACCGGGACCTTCGAGCTCAACGTCATGCTGCCGGTCATGGCGCGCAACCTGCTGGAGTCGGTCGCGCTGCTCGCGACCGGCTCGCGGCACCTGGCCGACAAGTGCGTGGCCGGGTTCGTCGCCGACCGCGAGCGCTGCCGGCAGCTCGCCGAGTCGTCGCCGTCGGTCGTCACCCCGCTCAACCGGCTGATCGGCTACGAGGCCGCCGCAGCGGTGGTCAAGCACGCGGTGGCGCACGACCTGACGATCCGCGAGGCGGTGCTCGGGCTCGGCCACGTCGACGAGGGCCGGCTCACCGTCGAGCAGCTGGACGCGGCCCTCGACGTGCTGGCGATGACCTCCCCGGCGGCACGCTGATGCAGGCGGTCCGGACGGACGTCGCGGTCGTCGGCGGCGGCGGCGCCGGGCTGCGCGCCGCCATCGCCGTGGCGGAGGCGCACCCCGAGCTCGACGTCACCGTGCTGTCGAAGGTGTACCCGATGCGCTCGCACACCGTCGCGGCCGAGGGCGGCGCGGCGGGCGTGGTCGGCGCCGACGACTCGCTGGAGCAGCACTTCGCGGACACCGTCTCCGGCGGCGACTGGCTGTGCGACCAGGACGTCGTGCAGTACTTCGTCGAGCACGCGGCGCACGAGATGTACCGGCTGGAACGGTGGGGCTGCCCGTGGAGCCGCACCGACGCCGGCGCCGTGGCCGTCCGGCGGTTCGGCGGGATGAGCCGGCCGCGCACCTGGTTCGCCGCGGACAAGACCGGGTTCCACGTGCTGCACACCCTGTTCCAGACCTCCCTGCAGCACCCGTCGATCGCGCGGATGGACGAGTGCCTGGCCCTCGAGCTGGTGGTCCGGGACGGCCGGGTCGCGGGCGTGCTCGCCTACGACCAGCGCGAGGGGTACCCGGTCCTGGTCGAGGCCGGCGCCGTCGTCATGGCCACCGGCGGCGCGGGGCGGCTGTACGCGCAGAACACCAACGGCGCGATCGTCACGGGCGACGGCATGGCGATGGCCTACCGGGCCGGGGCGCCGCTGCGGGACCTGGAGTTCGTGCAGTACCACCCGACCGGCCTGCCCGGCTCCGGCATCCTCATCACCGAGGGCTGCCGCGGCGAGGGCGGCACCCTGCTCAACGCCGACGGCCGCCGGTACCTGCAGGACTACGGGCTCGGCCCCGAGACCCCGGTGGGGAAGCCCGAGAACAAGCACATGGAGCTCGGCCCGCGCGACCGGCTGTCCCAGGCGTTCTGGCACGAGCAGCAGGCGGGGCGGACGATCCCGACGCCGCGCGGCGACGCCGTGCACCTCGACCTGCGGCACCTCGGCCGCGCGCACCTGCGCGAGCGGCTGCCGCTCATCTGCGAGCTCACCGAGCAGTACCTCGGCATCGACCCGGCGACGGCGCCCGTCCCGGTCTGCCCGAGCGTGCACTACTCCATGGGCGGCATCGAGACGGACGTGACGACCGCGACGCCGCTGCCCGGGCTGTTCGCCGTGGGGGAGTGCGCGTCCTCCGGCCTGCACGGCGCCAACAGGCTCGGGTCGAACTCGCTCGCCGAGCTGGTGGTGCTCGGCCGGGTGGCGGGGGAGCGGGCCGCGGCGTTCGCCCTCGCCGAGCCGACCCCGGCCGACCCGCGGGTGCGCCGGGACGCCGCCGACGCCGCGGCGCGGCACCTGTCCCTGATGGGCCGGGGCTCCGAGCCGCAGGTCGAGATCCGCGAGGAGCTCGGCCGGGCGATGGACGACGGCGTCGGCATCTTCCGCACCCGCGCGGGCATGGAGCGCACGGCGGCCACCGTCCGGGGGCTCCGCGACCGGTACGCCGAGGTGCGCGTGGTCGACACCTGCCCCGTCTACAACACCGACTGGGCGAGCGCGGTCGAGCTGGGCGCGATGCTCGACGTCGCGGAGGCGCTGGTGGCCTCCGCGCTGGCCCGGGAGGAGTCCCGGGGCTCGCACCAGCGGCTCGACGGCTTCGGCGAGCGCGACGACGCGCGGTTCCTCGCGCACACCCGCGCGTGGTGGACGCCCGACGGGCCGCGCCTGGAGCACACGCCGGTGACGATCACGACCTCGCCGCCGGCGACGCGGGTCTACGGCGCCGCGGGTGCGGCGGCGACCGCCGGTGGGGCGGCCGCACCGGCCGAGAGGGCCGCCGCGCCGGCCGAGGGGGCGGACCGGTGAGCGGCGAGGTGCTCGGCACGATCACCCTGCGCGTGCAGCGCTACCGCCCCGACGCCGACGAGGCGCCGCACCTGGTCGACTACGAGGTGCCGTGGGGCCGGGACACCTCGGTGCTCGACGCGCTCACCTGGGTCAAGGACCACCTCGACCCGACGCTCGCGTTCCGCTGGTCCTGCCGGATGGCCATCTGCGGGTCGTGCGGGTTCGTGCTGAACGGCACCCCGCGGCTCGGCTGCGAGCACTTCGTCCGGGACTACGCCCCGGGGCCGCTGGTCGTGGAGCCGCTCGCGAACCGCGCGGTCGAGCGCGACCTCGTCGTCGACCTCGAGCCGTTCCTCGCGTCGCTGGAGCGGGCGCGCCCGTGGCTGGTGCCGGACCCGGAGGACCCGCCCGGCGAGGCGGGGAACCGGCAGACGCCGGAGCAGATGCTGGCGTACCACGACTACGCGATGTGCATCGACTGCCTGCTCTGCTACGCCGCCTGCCCGCAGGTCGCGCTCGCGCCGGACTTCCTCGGGCCCGCGGCGATCACGGCCGCCGTCCGGTACGACAAGGACTCCCGGGACCACGGCTCCGACGACCGGCTGCCCGCGCTCGACCGCGAGGACGGGCTGTGGGCCTGCACGTTCGTCGGGGCGTGCTCGACGGCGTGCCCGAAGGGCGTCGATCCCGCGGCGGCGATCCAGCAGGCCAAGGCGGCGACGGCGGCGGCGTGGGCGGCGGAGTTCCTGCTGCCGCGGCGCGGGGGCCGGCCGTGAGCGCGCGCGAGCCGGCCCCGCCGGCCCCGCCGGCCCCGCCGGCCCCGCCGCCC
>NZ_JAHVCI010000068.1:0-17458 GCF_019265565.1 Cellulomonas sp. PS-H5 | reverse complement strand
CCCCGCCGGCCCCGCCGGCCCCGCCGGCCCCGCCGCCCGCGCCGGGCCCCGCCGTCCGTTCCGCGCGGCGCCCGCACCGCGCACCCGCGCGCCGCACCTGGTTCCTGGACACCGGCGAGTACCGGGCGTACGCGCTGCGCGAGGCGTCCAGCGTCGTCGTCGGGCTGTTCGTACTCAACCTCGTGATCGGCCTGGTGTCCGCGCACCGCGGGGTCGACGCGTTCACCCGGTGGGTCGAGCTGCAGACGTGGCCGCCCGTCGTCGCGCTCACCGTGGTCGCCCTGGTGATGGCGGTGGTGCACGCGACGACCTGGTTCCAGGCGACCCCGGCGATCATCCGGGTGCGGCGCGGCCGCCGGCACCTGCACCGGCGCTGGGTGGTGCTGGCGCACTACCTGCTGCTCGCGGTGTTCGCCGTCGTCGTCGTGCTCTGGCTCGGGAGGTCGTGATGCGCCGCTGGGAGGGGCGGACCAACGAGCCGCTGCTCTGGGCCCTGTTCGGCGGCGGCGGGATGCTCGCCGTGTTCACGATGCCGGTGCTGGTCGTGGTGTTCGGCCTGCTGGTGCCGTTCGGGGTGCTCGGCGAGCCCGCCGACGTCCACGCCACCGTCGCCGGGTTCGTCACGCACCCGCTCGGGGCGCTCGCGATCAGCCTCGCGCTCGGTCTGGTGCTGTGGCACTGCTGCCACCGGACCTGGCACACGCTGCGCGACCTCGGGCTGCACCCGCCCGAGGTGGTGCGCGCCGGGATCTACGGCGTCGCGCTGCTGACGCCGGCGATCACGTACGCCCTCTGCCTCGCCGCCTGACGCCGGGACGCCCCGGGGGTCCCGGGGCGTCCCGGGGCCGCGTCAGTGCGCGACGTGCGGCACCGGCTCCGGCAGCCCCGCGTCGGCCCGGACCCGGCGCGAGAAGCCCTCGATCGACCGCAGCGCGTCCACCAGGTCCGGCACCCGGACCGTGAACGGCATCGCGTGGATCGTCTCGCCCTCCGCGGTCGCCGCCTCGGCCACCCGGGTCAGGTCGTCCACGTCGCCCGGCGTCAGCCCGATCTCGGTCAGCGTGTTCGGCAGGCCGACCCGCGTCGTGAACTCCACGAACTCCCGGATCTCCTCGACCGGCGCGCCCTCGAGCACCAGCTGGGTCACCGAGCCGATGTTCACCTTCTGCCCGTGGGTCAGCCCGTGCGTCTGCGGCGCCGCGGTGAGGCCGTTGTGGATCGCGTGCGCGGCGGCGAGCCCGCCCGACTCGAACCCGAGCCCGGACAGCAGCGTGTTCGCCTCGACGACCTTCTCCACGGACGGGGTCACCAGGTGGTCGCGCACCGCGTCGATCGCGGGCAGCGCGTGCTCCCAGAGGATGTCCCAGGACAGCCGGGCGAGCGCGGTCCCGGTCGCGGTCGGCAGCCCGCCGGCCATCGTCGTGCCGTCGCCGCGGGCCACCGCACGGGCCTCGATCCAGGTGGCGAGCGCGTCGCCGACCCCCGCGACGAGGAACTTGACCGGGGCGTTCGCGACCAGCCGGGTGTCCACCAGCACCAGGTCCGGGTTGTGCGGGAAGAACCGGTACTCCTCGAAGCCGCCCTCGTCGTCGTAGATCACCGAGAGCGCGGAGCAGGGCGCGTCCGTCGAGGCGACGGTCGGCACCGACACCCACCGCGTCCCGGCGAGGTGGCCGGCGGCCTTCACCGCGTCGATCACCGACCCGCCGCCCACGCCCACCACGACGTCGGCGCCGACCTCCTTCGCGCGGTCGGCGATCGTCTCGACCGCCTGCGCCGTGGCGTAGACGCCGAACCCGTCGCGGGTCAGCGGCAGCCCGGCGGCGTCGAAGGACCGGGTCACGGCGTCGCCGACGAACGACCAGACGGTGTCGTCGGCGACGACGAGCGGCGTGCGGCCGATCGGCGTCACCAGCTCCCCGAGCCGTTCGAGCGCGCCCGGGCCCTGGGCGTACCGGGCGGGGCTGATGAGGGTGCGGACGGGCGGGTGCTCCTGGGTCGCGGACACGGCTCCTCCTCCTGGGGTCGCGTCGGCGCCGGGCCCGTCGGTCGCGGTCGTCTCCGGCCGCCGACACCTCCACCGTACGGACCGCCGGTGCCGGTCCGCCACCGGCATGGGCGCTGGTCGGGGGCGCGCAGTAGGGTCGCGGCATGGCACTCACCGAGGACCCGCGCACCGCACCGTCGATCCGCTGGGGCATCCTCGGCGCGGGGGGCATCGCCGCCGCCTTCGCCGAGGCGGTGCGGAGCAGCACCCGCGCCCCGATCGTCGCCGTCGGGTCCCGGGACCGCACCCGGTCCGAGCGGTTCGCCACCGCGCACGGCATCCCCACCACGCACGTCGGCTACCGGGACCTCGTCGAGGACCCGCAGGTCGACGCCGTGTACGTCGCCACCCCGCACTCCGAGCACCGGGAGCACGCCCTGCTCGCGATCGCCGCCGGGAAGCACGTGCTGGTGGAGAAGGCCTTCACCCGGAACGCCGCGGAGGCCGAGGAGGTGTTCGCGGCCGCGCGCGCCGCCGGGGTGTTCGTCATGGAGGCGATGTGGACGCGGTTCCTCCCGCACGTCGCCGCCGTGCACCAGGTGATCGACTCCGGGGAGATCGGCGAGGTCGTCGCCGTGCACGCCGACCACGGCCAGTACTTCCCGTTCGACCCGACGCACCGGCTGTACGACCCGGCGCTCGCGGGCGGCGCGCTGCTCGACCTCGGCGTCTACCCGGTGGCGTTCGCGCAGGACTTCCTCGGCGTGCCCACCCAGGTCCGCGCGGTCGGCGCGCTGACCGAGACGGGCGTCGACGGGCAGCTCGCGATCGTGCTGAGCTACGGCGACCGGACGCAGGCGGCGCTCACCACGACGCTCTGGGCGAAGACCCCCACGACGGCCGCCATCTCCGGCACCGAGGGCAGCATCACGATCGAGGGGTCGTTCTACGCGCCGACGTCGTTCCGGGTGAGCCGGCGCGACGGCCGGTCCTGGACGTTCGACCAGCCGGTGCAGCACGGGCTGCAGTACGAGGCGGCCGAGGTCGCGCGCCGGGTCGCCGAGGGCGCGACCGAGAGCCCGCGGATGACCTGGGCGGACACGCTCGGCGTGCTGCGGACGATGGACGAGGTCCGGGCCCAGGTCGGGGTCGTCTACCCCGGCGAGTGACCCCCGGGCCCGGGGTGTCGGCGGGGGTGGATACCCTGGCGCGCGTGACGCTGCCCCACCCGCCGACGCCCGCGCCCCTCCCGACCGGGCCCGGCGGCCTGTTCGTGTCGTTCGAGGGCGGCGACGGCGCCGGGAAGTCCACGCAGTCCCGGCTGCTCGGCGACTGGCTGACGGGGCTCGGCCTGACGGTCGTGCTGACCCGCGAGCCCGGCGGCACCGAGCTCGGCCGGGTGCTGCGCCGCGAGGTGCTGCACGGCGGGCACGTCGACCCCCGCACCGAGGCGCTGCTGTACGCCGCCGACCGCGCGCACCACGTCGCGTCGCTGGTCCGGCCGGCGCTCGCGGCCGGGTCCGTCGTCGTGACCGACCGGTACCTCGACTCGTCCGTGGCGTACCAGGGGACCGGGCGGGACCTCGGCGCCCAGGAGGTCGAGGACCTGTCCCTCTGGGCCACCGGCGGGCTGCTGCCCGCGCTCACGGTGCTGCTCGACCTCGACCCCGCGGCGGGGCTGGGCCGGCTGTCCGCGCGGCCCGACCAGCCGGACCGGCTGGAGAGCGCGGGCGACGACTTCCACCGCCGCACCCGGGAGGCGTTCCTGGCGCGGGCCGCGGCCGACCCGGGCCGGTGGCTGGTGCTGGACGCCGCGCGCCCGGTCGAGGAGATCGCCGCCGACGTGCGGGCGCGGGTGGCGGCGCTCCTCGGCCTCGCCGCGGGCGGCGCGCGATGACGACCGTCTGGGACGACGTCGTCGGCCAGGAGCCGGCCGTCGCCGTGCTGCGCGAGGCCGTGGCCGACCCGTCGAAGATGACGCACGCCTGGCTGCTCACCGGCCCGCCCGGGTCCGGCCGGTCCAACGCCGCGCGCGCCTTCGCCGCGGCGCTCCAGGACCCGTCCGGCGACCCGCGGAGCCCCGGGTGCGCCACCGTGCTGGCCGGGACGCACCCCGACGTGACGTTCGTGTCGACCGAGGGCGTCGTGATCCGCGTGGACACCGTGCGGCCGCTGGTCGAGCTCGCGCAGCGCGCGCCCTCCCAGGGCCGGTGGCGGGTGATCGTGGTGGAGGACGCGGACCGGCTCAACGAGACCTCGGGCAACGTGCTGCTCAAGGCCATCGAGGAGCCGCCGCCGCGCACCGTGTGGCTGCTGTGCGCCCCCAGCCCCCAGGACGTGCTCGTCACCCTGCGGTCGCGCAGCCGGTCGGTGGCGCTCCGGGTGCCGCCGGTCGAGGCCGTCGCGGACCTGCTGGTGCGCCGGGACGGCATCGACCCCGGCGTCGCCCTGGTGGCGGCCCGCGCGGCGCAGTCGCACGTGGGCGTCGCCCGCCGGCTCGCCCGGGACCCCGAGGCGCGCGCCCGCCGGTCCGCCGTGCTGCGGATCGCCCCGCGGCTGCGCGGCGTCGGGGACGCGGTGCTCGCGGCCGCCGAGCTCGTGGAGACCGCGCAGGCGGACGCGAAGGCCGCCACCGAGGAGCGCAACGCGGCCGAGCGGCAGCAGCTGCTGCACTCGCTCGGCGCCGAGGGCCTCACGACGATCCCGCCGGCGCTGCGGGGGCAGGTCAAGCAGCTCGAGGACGAGCAGAAGCGGCGCGCCACCCGCGCGCAGCGCGACGTGCTCGACCGGGCCATGGTCGACCTGCTGTCGTTCTTCCGGGACGTGCTGGTGCTCCAGCTGGGCGCCGACGTGCACCTGGTCAACGCCGAGCACGAGGAGGCGGCGCGGTCGATCGCGGAGTCGTCGACGCCCGAGCAGACCGTCCGCCGGATGGACGCCGTGGGGGAGGCCCGCACCCGGCTCGAGGGCAACGTCGCGCCGCTGCTCGCGGTCGAGGCCATGCTCATCGCGCTGCGCCCGCAGGCCTGACCGCGGGCGGGTCGGCGGGCCGTTACCGTGGTCCGGTGACTCCCGCCTCGAGAGCCCTCAGCCGACCTGTGCCCGCGACCCGCCGCCGCGGGCTCGCGCGCGTCGCCGCCCTCGTCGCGGTCGCCGCCCTCGCCCTGGCGGGCTGCACGGCCCCGAAGGAGCAGACCGAGGTCACGACCGCGCCGACCGCGGCCGACGTCCGGGGCCTCGACGCGATCTACGCGCAGGAGCTCGACTGGCAGGCCTGCGGCGAGCTGGAGTGCGCCACGCTGGTCGTGCCGCTCGACTACGCCGAGCCCGACGGCGACACCATCGAGATCGCCGTCAGCCGGCACCCGGCGGCCGGCGACCGGCTGGGGTCGCTGCTGATCAACCCGGGCGGGCCCGGGTCGTCCGGCATCGACGCGCTGTCCTCGATCGCGCTGCCGCGGTTCGGCCAGGAGGTCGTCGACCGCTACGACCTGATCGGCTTCGACCCGCGCGGCGTCGCGTCGTCCACGCCCGTGACCTGCGTCGACGGCCCGGCGATGGACGAGATCGTCTCGACCGACTTCGACTTCGGCACCGACGCCGGCATCCAGGCGGCCGAGGACGCGTACGGCGCGTTCGGCGCGGCGTGCCTGGAGAACACCGGCCCCGTGCTGGAGCACGTGGACACCGTGTCCGCCGCCAAGGACATGGACGTGCTGCGGGCGGTCCTCGGCGACGAGACGCTGAACTACGTCGGCTACTCCTACGGCACCCAGCTCGGCGCGACCTACGCGGCGCTGTTCCCGCAGCAGGTCGGGCGCCTGGTGCTCGACGGCGCCCTCGACCCGACGCTGTCCTCCCAGGAGCTCTCCGAGGGCCAGGCGCAGGGCTTCGAGAACGCGCTGCGCGCCTACGTCGCCGACTGCCAGGCCGGCGCGGACTGCCCGCTCACCGGCTCGGTCGACGACGGCCTCGCCCAGGTCCGCTCGGTCCTCGACCGGGCGCGGAAGTCCCCGCTGCCGACCGGCACCGAGCGGCCGCTGACCGGCGCGCTCGCGTTCAGCGGCATCGCGCTCCCGCTGTACGACGAGAGCTCGTGGAGCTACCTCACGATGGGCCTGGACGCGGCGCTGTCCGGCGACGGGTCGATCCTGCTCCAGCTCGCCGACCTGTACTACGACCGGAACGCCGACGGCACGTACTCCTCGAACTCGACCCAGGCGTTCTGGGCCATCGGCTGCGCCGACGACCGCGGCACCACCGACGTCGCCGAGATGCGCGCCCAGGCGGCCGCGATCGAGGACGTCGCGCCGACCGTCGGGTACTTCTTCGGCTACGGCGGCGTGATCTGCGCGCAGTGGCCCGTGCCCGAGGCGGGTGGCCTGGACGACTACTCCGCGGCCGGCGCCGCGCCGATCGTCGTCATCGGCACCACCAACGACCCGGCGACGCCGTACGCCTGGGCGGAGAGCCTCGCGGGCACCCTCGACTCCGGGCACCTGCTCACGTACGAGGGCGAGGGGCACACGGCCTACGGCCGGTCGAACGCCTGCATCGCCGACGCCGTCGACGCCTACCTGCTCGAGGGGACCGTGCCCGCCGACGGCGTCCGCTGCTGACCGCGGGCGGGCCCGCGGGGCCGGTCGTCGGCGGGGTGACGAGGCTCGCTTTGGTCGAGGCGCCGTCCGCCAGGTACAGTGTCCGTGCTCGTCCGCCGGATCGGTGGGCGCGCGCCGCCTTAGCTCAGTCGGCAGAGCGTCTCACTCGTAATGAGAAGGTCAAGAGTTCGATTCTCTTAGGCGGCTCAGCTGGAGGCCCGGGAGTCCTCGCGGATTCCCGGGCCTCTTGCAGCAGTCCGGACGGCACCCACCCGGTGCCGTCGCCCCCACCCTCCGCCGACGTCGTGCGGAGTGAGAGCAGTCGTCAGATCATCACCCTCAGTACCCGCACCACCACCCCCGCCGACACCGCGCCCGTCCAGTGGCGCCAGGCGGACGAGAACCTCTGGGCCGCCACCGCCGCCGGCGAGTACGCCGGCCTCATCGCCTGCGAGCCCGACGGCCACCACGTCAGCGACCACCTGTCGCGCCCCGTGGCCGTGACCCCGACCTGGGACCAGGCCGTCGCCGCGCTCGCCGCGGCCCGCCGTCCCGCTGCGCCCGCACGCTGCGTGCGCACCCACCACCGTCCGCGCCCCTCGGGGCGCGGCACCAGGATCCGCGTCCGCGGTTCCGGTCCTCGAACGAGAGAAGACATCATGACCACCGGCACCGTGAAGTGGTTCAACGCCGAGAAGGGCTTCGGCTTCATCGCTCCCGCCGAGGGCGGCCCGGACGTGTTCGCGCACTACAGCGCGATCGCCTCCTCCGGCTACCGCTCCCTCG
Source organism: Cellulomonas sp. PS-H5 (assembly GCF_019265565.1). Taxonomy (NCBI): domain Bacteria; kingdom Bacillati; phylum Actinomycetota; class Actinomycetes; order Micrococcales; family Cellulomonadaceae; genus Cellulomonas; species Cellulomonas sp. PS-H5. Next base: position 10,087 of record NZ_JAHVCI010000068.1, on the reverse strand, counting down.
AGGAGAACCAGCAGGTCGAGTTCGACGTCACCGAGGGCCCGAAGGGCCCGCAGGCGGCGAACATCCGCCCGCTCTGAGCTGACGCGCGAACGCCGGCCGCCCCCCTCGGGGACGGCCGGCGTTCTGCTGCTCCGGGTCGCTCAGACCTGGCGGAAGCGCTGCACGATCGGGCAGTCGAACGGGTTCCGGGCAGCGAGGCCCACGTCGTTCAGGTACCGCACCACGATCGCGTAGGACCGCAGCAGCGTGGTCTCCGTGTACGGCACCCCGTTGCGGAGGCAGTGCTCGCGCACCAGCAGCCGGGCCCGGGCCAGGTGCGGGCGCGGCATGCTCGGGAACAGGTGGTGCTCCACCTGGTAGTTCAGGCCGCCCATGAGCGTGCTCATCGCGTGCCCGCCGGTGATGTTCCGGGACGTCAGCACCTGCTTGGACAGGAAGTCCAGCCGGCTGCCCTCCGGGATCACCGCCATGCCCTTGTGGTTCGGCGCGAACGACGCGCCCATGTAGACGCCGAACACCGCGAGCTGCACGCCCAGGAACGCGAAGCCGATCCCGAGGCCCAGGAACCACAGCACCGCGGCCGTGTAGACGCTCAGCCGCACGACGAGCATCGTCAGCTCCAGCGTCCGGGCCCGGGACCGCTCCTGCGCGAGGAGGCTGCGGAACGCCGTCACGTGCAGGTTGAGGCCCTCCAGCGTCAGCAGCGGGAAGAACGCCCAGCCCTGCACCCGGGTCAGCGCCGCCATCACCCGGTTCTGCTTCGCGGCGTCCGCGTGCAGGAACACGATGGTGTCCGGCGCGATGTCCGGGTCCTTGCCCACGTGGTTCGGGTTCGCGTGGTGCCGCGAGTGCTTGGTCATCCACCACGAGTGGCTGATGCCGACGACGCCGTTCGCCAGGATCCGGCCCAGGCGGTCGTTCGCCGGGCCCGACGCCAGCACCTGCCGGTGCGACGCCTCGTGCGCGACGAACGCGAACTGCGTCAGCACGATCCCGAGACCGCCCGCGATCAGCAGCTGGAACCAGGACCGGCCGAGCAGCACCGAGCCCGCGACCAGCCCGGCCAGCGCGACGCCCAGGCCGACCAGCAGCAGGACGTAGAAGCCAGGCGTGCGGTTCAGCAGGCCCGCGTCGCGGATCTGGCGGGACAGCTCCTGGTACGAGCCGGTCGACGCGGCCTGGTTCGGCCGGGCGGGGGCCACCGGCGCGGCGGCGGGTGCGGGGGGTGTCACGAAGCGCGCTCCGAACGTGGGGGGTGGTCGACTTCCCAGCCGCGGGCGTGAGCGGGACGCTCGTCGTTCGGATGCGGCCACGCTACGTGACCGCGGGGCCCGCGACCCGGGGGCTGTCCCCCCGATCGCGGGTGGATGTCGTGGAGGCACGGTAGGAAGGCGGTATGGAGCCGCGGATCAGCGTGGTGACGCTCGGCGTCACGGACCTCGACCGGGAGTGCGCGTTCTACGAGGCGATGGGGTGGCCCGCGCCGCGCCGGCCCGACGGGGAGGTGGCGTTCTTCCAGGCGGGCGGGATGGTGCTCGCGCTGTGGACCGGCGTCGAGGGGCGCGGGGCGCCGGGGCTCGAGCTCGCGTACAACGTGCGGGCGGCCGCGGAGGTCGCGCCGGTGCTCGACGCGGCCGCGGCCGCGGGCGGGTCCGTCGTGCGGCCGGCGGCCCTCGCGGAGTGGGGCGGGACCTCGGGGGCGTTCGCCGACCCCGAGGGGTACGTGTGGGAGGTCGCGCACAACCCGGGGTGGCCGATCGGGGAGGACGGATCGGTCACGATGTGAGGCTCCGGGGCGGGCGCGGGTGTCGGGGGTCGGCGGGCCCGGTGCGACGGCGGGCCCGGCGGGCGGCCGGGGCTCCGACGTCACGGTGTGCCGCCGGTACGCTCGCGGCCGTGCCGTCGTACCGCGTGACCCTGGGCGTCGGGCTGCTGCTCCCCGGCGTCGACCCCGCCACCCTGCTGCCCGCCGCGGCGGACGCCGCCCGGGCGCTGACGAAGGTCGAGGCGCAGGACGTCGCCGTGGTCGCGGGCGAGGCGCGGGTGGTCGTGCGGTACCTCGCGGGGGACGACGACGGCGCCGCGCGGATCGGGCGGCGGGTGGCGGCCCGGGCGCGGGAGCTGGCGGAGGTGCGGCGGGCCGAGGTGGCGCGGCGGTCGGGGCCGCGCTGGGTGGCGGTGCGCGGGGTGGGGTGAGTACGGACCTCCGTCCCATCTCCCGCCTGCGGCCGGCTCTAGCGTGGAGCGCGGTTCGCGTCAGCCGCGCGTTCGTGCAGGTGCAGGGGACGGCCTCCGCCGCGGTCCTGCCGTCGATCGCCGTGAGCGCGTCCTAGATGTCACCCGCGCCCGAGCTGGAGCCCCCGTGACGATCGACAGCACCGGCGGCTTGGGTGGCACAGCGGACCCGGGATACGCCGGGACTGCCGTGCCACCCGGTGCCGTCGCATCCGCCGAGAACGCCCCGGGCCTGCTCGAGCTGCGGCGTCCACGGCTGTCGCCGCGTCTGTTCGCGGCGATCGCGGTCCCGTACGGCGTGCTGGGGCTGCTCGCGGCCTGGGCCTCGTACTCGCTGCACGCTCGGGTCGGCTCGGTGATCCGCGACGGCGAGCTGACCCCGGTCGGCGCGGACGCGCGCCTCTGGCAGCTGGTCACCGCGCTGCTCGAGCTGGTGCCCTGGGCGCTCGCCGCGCCGTGGGCGCTCGTCGCGGGGATCGGGGTGTGCGCCGCGGAGGGCGCTCGGAGGCGCGTGACCGTGCGTGCGGCCTGGTCGTGGGCTCTTCGTCGACCGCTCGCGGTTCTGCGGGTCACCGGCGTGCTCCTCGTCGGGCTCGTGGGCGCCACGGTCGCGCTGGGCGCAGTGGTGCTGGTGTTCCCCCCGTTCCCGGACGCCCTGGCGCTCGTCCTGGGTGGATGCGTCCTGCTCACCCTCACCGGCCCGTACGCACGGCTGTCGAACCGGTGCGTCGAGCGGGTCCTGACTCCCAGAGGTCAGGACGCGGTCCGACGGGCGGCCGCGCTGCGCGAGGTGCAGGGGCGCCCGCTGGGCCTCGTGCTGAAGCTCGTCGTGGCGGCCGCAGTCCTGCAGGCACTGGTCCGGATGGCGCACCCGGAGTGGTTCGGCTGGCTCGGGGAGCTGGTCGTCGCGTTCGCGATGGTCGCCGCAGCCTGCCTTCTGGTCGTCGCCGCGGTCGGTGACGCGCTGGCCGACTTCGAAGACGGGCAGCCGGTGGCGCTGCCCACCCTCTCCCGACGACCCGCGGTCGTCCCTGAGGACGCGATCGCCGCGATCGCCGCCGTCGCTCTCCTGGCCGGGGTGGTCGCACCGCGTGTCCTCGTCTCGATGAACACGTCGGACCTCGTCGGGGTGCGCACCGTCGAGTCGCCCGGGTTGCTGAAGAGCCGTGCCGACCTGGTGGTGCTGGGCGATCGGGTGGTGCTGGACCGGAGCCAGGCCTGGTTCGACCGCGGAGCCGTCTCGTGCACGGATCGCGAGTGCTGGGCTGAGCCCGAGGTGGGGCATGACGCCCCGGTCGCCGCGGCGACCTCCGAGGGCGGCGCGTCGGTGTGGAGCGCGGAGTGGACCGTCGGCCCGGGCCGGACGGTCTGGACGGGCGAGGACGTCCCCGTGCGGCTCGAGCTCACGCAGTCCGGGACAGGCGGCGCCGACTGGACCGGGCGCGCGCGGGTCGACAGCGTGCAGGTCCTGCACGAGACCACGCTGTTCGGCGTGGTCTCCGACCGCGTGGACGAGCACGCGGTCCACCTCGGGTGGCGTGACGACGGTCTCGTGCCCGCCGTGGCGACGGCGCCGTCGGGTGTGGTCGCCGTCGCGACGGCTCCCGACCGGGTGGGTGTCCCCCGAGAGCTCATGATCTGGACCTGCGTGAGCGACGACGAGAGGAGCCGCGCCCCGTCCTGCCGCCTCGCGTCCGGGCAGGTGCACGGGCTGATCCCGGGCGGAGGGCGCCTCGACCTCGCGGCGGCGGACGACGGCACCGCCTATGCCGCTGCAGTCCTCGCCGGCACCGACGTCGTGCTCTACGTCGCGGACGACGGCGTCCTCACGGAGCGGCGGATCGGCCTCCTCGGGGGCGATACCACTGACGGGTCGGGTCCGTCGTCGGTAGCCGTCGTCGTCGATCCGCGGGGAACCACGTGGGTGCTGTACCGGCTGAGCCACGAGGCGGAGGCCACTCTCGTCCGGTGTGCGAGCCGCACCTGCGAGACGTGGGACTCGATCCCCGTCCCGGGGGTACCGCTGGCGCAGGGGGCTCTCGCCGTCGACGACACCGGGCGTCCGATGGTCGTGACGTCGGACCCGGACGACGGCGTGCTGCGCCTGCTCTCCTGCCTCGACCACGCGTGCTCGGAGTCGGAGTCGGTGTCGCTGACGGCGGGTCGCCCCGTTCCTGGCGATGGGCTGGCGGCCCCCTCGCTGGCAGTCACCGACGGCCGTCCGGTGATCCTGTCTCCTGGTGACGGGCTCGACAGCCCTGGCGTCCTGCTTCGGTGCGAGGAAGCGCGGTGCGGTGCGGCGTGAGCGCCGATCGAACCACGGGGCGCTCGCGCTCAGGGGCGCCCTCGTCGCACGGGCTCTGGGGCCAGGTCTGGTTCGGCCCGGAGCACGCCGTCGGACCACAGCACCACGACCTCGTCGTCGAGTCGGCGCAGCTCAGCGGTGTCGTCCTCCGTCGCGACCGCGTCGCGCATGGCGTTCCAGAGCGCCGCGGGCGCGGCGTGACCCGCAGCGACCGCCCAGTCCCGATCGCCGAACCAGTACGCCACGCGGTCGTCCGCGAGCAGCCAGCCCAGGGCGTCCGTGCCGTGCTCCCCGAGGTGCCGGAGCGCGACATCGGCGGGGTCCACGACCAGCATGCCGGACCCGTCGTGCGTGAGTCCCGGCAACGCCGAGGCCATGGGGCTGCTCGGTGCGCCCGCCGGCCCGATGCTGTCCAGCATGGTGAACAGCTGGTCGTGCGTCCGTTCCCACTCGTGGAGCGCGTCGCCGACGGCGGTCGCCAGTCGCAGGTCGACCCGCGCGCCGGCGGGGTCGGCGACCAGGTACGCGACGGCCGTGGCGGCGCTCAGGCCCTCGAGCAGGCCTGCCGCGATCCGCGAGGTCGTCGCGCAGTCCCAGGCGGTCGACGCCTCTGCCACCGCCGCCCGGACCTGACGCTGCGCTCCCGCCACCGCCGCGCCGTGCTCCGGCTTGGCGGCACCGACCATGTCGAGCGCGACGAGCAGGTCCGTCAGACCGGAGCCGTCGAGCGCGACGAGTGCCGCCGCCTGCTCGGCCGGGTCGCCGGCCAGATCGGTGAGCAGCAGGCTGACCGCCGCGACGTCCTCGGCGCTCGCGGAGCGCGGCGCGAGGCACGCGCGCGCGGCCGCGAGGTCGGCGTGCGAGCAGGCGGCCCCTGCTGTCCTGCCCGCCGTCGCTGTGCATGCGGGCAGGACCGGCAGCAGCAGGACGAGCACGAGCGCGACGCCGGACGCTGCGCGCCGTCGCGTGCGGGCCGGCGACGACCGCCTCATCCCCCACCCGGGAGGTATGACCGGACCCGGGCGCACGCCGCGTCGTCACCGTCGTCGCACGCGAGGGAGTCCGCGACGGCCGCCGCGTACTCGTCGTCGTCGAGGTCGAACGCGAGCCACATCCCCTCGTAGAAGCTCTGCCAGTAGCTGCCCTCGTACGTGCCCGGATCGATGTCGAGCGTCTCGGCGAGCTCGGCCAGGTCGTCGAGGTAGCTGGTCTCCGGCGCGAACTCGCCCAGCCACTCACCGGATCCGCGGTCCTCCTCGGGGTGGAGCGCGTCGGTCCCGGGCGCCGCGGTCGCCGGGCCTGCTGATCCGGCCGCCGCATCGCGCTCCGTCGCGACCGACCAGGGGGCCAGGCTCCCGGTGACGACCAGGACCACACCCCACGCGACGGACAGCACGACGGCGGTCCACGCCTGCCCGCGTCCGGCCCCGCCCATGCGACGGGCATCGCGCAGCCCGAGCACCGCGAGGACGAGGCCGGGCAGCGCGGCGCCGCAGGCGCCGAGGACGACGGCGAGCAGGGCCAGCACGTTCCGAGGACCGGTCCCGGGCGGCGTCGGCGGCACCGCGTACGGGTCGTGCGCCGGGGGCAGTGGTCCTCCGGCCGGCGGTGGTCCGGCGGGCACGGGCGGAGGACCGGATGCCGGCGGCGGCGTCGGCTCGACGGGGTGCTGCGGGGTGGTCATCGGGGGTCCCTTCTCAGGTGCGCGGGGTGGTCGAGGTGGCGACGCCGTCGAGCCCGAGAGCGCTGTCGAGCCCCGCGAAGAAGCGGGTGAACCGAGGCGAGCTCTGCCAGTCGGCGAAGTGCTGGACGGTGATCGTGCCGCTCGGCTCGCAGGCGCCGAGGAGGGCGGTCTGGGCCGCGGTCAGCCGGTAGCTGTCCCCGTGCGGGGACAGCCGGTAGCGGTGCAGGAGGTGGTGGTCACCGCCCGGCACGGGCTCCCGCGTCGCGACCCGGTAGCGCGAGGACGGCTCGGCTGCCGTGCAGGTGACCACCTCGACCGCGCCGTCGTCCTGGCGGGTCGACTCCACCACCTCGTACGCGGGCGGGCCTGCCGCGGCGACGCCGTCGCCTGGCTGCCACCAGATCGAGTGGCAGAACCGCGAGTCGCGCACGAAGTCCGGATGCAGCCACGTCTCCACCTCGGGCACGTCGCACGACATCTGCAGCGTGGCCCACGCCATGCCCGTCAGCGCCTGGCGCAGCGCCTGCATCTCCGGCGCCTCGTCGGGCGCGGTCGGCGTGCCACGTTCGGGGACCAGCTCGCCCATGGGAGCGGTGGTGCGGTGGGGTGCGCGTGTGCTGTCTCGCGAGGTGCCCCACAGCGCGCCCAGGGCGACAGCCGAGGCTGCGGCGAGGCAGATCGCGAGCAGGAGTGGTGCGCGGCGCGAGCGGGGCAGGATCAGCAACCCGCGACGGCGGGATTCGGCGAGGGGCATTACCTTGCCGCCAAACTCGGCGCCCGGGTCGGAGATGTGTCGTCTCGCCAATGCGGCGGGGGTGTCGAGAACGGCGCGGGCGATGTGAACAAACTCGTTCGCGGCCAGTCGACGAATACCTGGGTCGTGACCTCGACGTCGGGGCACGGGTCGGTGCTCGGGTGCACTTCGCGGAGGCGGTGCGTGGTGGGTTCGAGCCCGAGTGCGATCAACGCGGTGCGCTCGTCCTCGGTCAACGGCGAGAGGTCGTAGGTGATCCGGAACCTCTGGGTCGAGCCTTCGGTCTCTACCTCACCCGTGCTTCGCAGGGCGTAGCTCTGGGGCGAATCGTGATAGCAGGCGATCACCTCGACGTGGTCATCGTCTCGAGGAGCGAACTCGAGTGGCGTGAAACTCGCCGGGCCGATTCCCAACCGGTCTCCTCCCGACGCGGACGGGTAGTTTTCCTCGCACTTGAACACGCCAACGTCCACCAGTGCCTTGTACTCGTCGGTGCTGCACAGGTCGTTGAGCCATCCCCACGCCGCGACGATGAAGTCGTGGCGGAGGGAGACGATGACGTCGGTGTGCTCGTAGGGGTTGTCCGCGGGATGTGGCGGGTTGAGTTCGCCGGGTGTCGAGGCCCGTGTCACCAGGGTCGCCACGCTCGGCCTGGGTGTGGGGGATGGCGACGGGTCGACGGTCGAGGAGCATCCGGCGATCACTAGGAACGCCAGTGCGCTTGTGCCGCACCCTCGGAATCGTATCCGAATGCTAGTTCACCTTTCCGGGCGACATCTGATCGAAGCTCGCGGTTTCAAGTTGCTCGTTCGCGTGCTGGAGCGTGAACACCGGTGTGTCCTGCCAGTCCTCGAAGCTTTGGACGGTGATAGGGAACTTTGGTTCGCAGGATGCGGCGAAGGTGCGAGGACCGGTAGCCATCAGTTGGAACTCCAGGGAGTCGGAGTCCGGCGCCGAAGGCGCCAGCCGCCAGCCCACTTGCCTGTGCCTAACCGGGCCCGCGTCGAAAGGTCGATGGGTGATCGAGTCGTAGCTGAGCTGAGGCTCACGAAGGCAGACCATGACGATCGCGGTGCCGTCCTCGTCTCGAATGACCTCAATGGGTTCGAACGCGGGCGGACCCACCGGTCGTACGCGGTCCAGGGAATCGTCCGCGCGCGGGAGGTCCGATCGCGGGCAGAGAAGGTGCCGATCCCCTGGGCGTACCCCGTCGTGGAACTCGGGGAACTCGCAGTTCAGGTAGAGGCTCGCCCAGGTGACCGCGGCGAACGCGGCACGCAACGATCGGACCTCGGGCGTGTCCTCCAGCTCGGTGTACGTCGGGTGTTCCGGAGCGAGCTGTCCCACGGGAGGAACTGCAGTCGGAGTGGATGTCGGCTCGCCGGCGTCCGAGCGTCCGGTCTGCGGTGCGGGGAGCAGGCAAATCGCGACGAACACCGAGATCAGCGCGAGCGCGCCGAGAAAGACGCGCTGCCCGCGACGGTGATCTCCGGTCTCACCGACCCGGGTTGTTGATGCGTTCACGGGCGCGCCGCCGATGACGCGTCAATTGGTCGCATACCCACCACTCCCAGCGGGGTTCGATGAAGCGTTCGAATCGATGTCGAACGCTTCAGCCAACTTCGCCGCGAGTTCCGCGGCCGTCGATTCGTCGATTCCGTGGTCCTCGAAGTAGACCAGAGCGATTCGCTGAAGGTCTTGACCTGCGGCCTCGCGCTGGCTTATCGATGCGTCCTGGATTTCAGCCCATGTCTTCGTCCCGTGAATCTGGTCGGCGATGGAGTCCGTCGCCACTGCCGTGCCAATCTGGACCAAGTAGTCGGTGATGGAACCCCCGGTCCCGGGCATGGGAATCCACGAGAGGATCGTCTCGAACATGTCGCGTGCGGCTTGAGCTGCCGCGCTTGCGTTGCTCTCGATCCTGCTCGTCTCGCCTGCGAGCGCCCCATAAGCCAGGCCATAGAGCCGTCCCGTTCCTGTGATGACGTCGGTGCGCTGCGAAGCTGGCTGCGCAGCGGAGTCACTCAGGTAATCAGCCATGGCCCGAGCGAATGTGTCCCGGGCATCGTTATCTAGAAGGCTGACGCCGAGCACACGGTTGAGCGCCCCTTTCGTTATATCAAAACCGAGCACGGTGATGATCTCGCGTCCGACAAGCGCGTCTGCAGGTGCCTGCTCGAGCGAAGATGCGTTCCTAGGGTCGAGTCGGGCGACAATCTCGGGGATGACGATTGCCAGCGAGGAAGCCAGGTGAAGAGCGGCTGGGGCCGATACGTTGTGGGCCTCGAATCCCGGGTTCCGTCCCAGTCCATTCACGGCGCGCGAAAGGAAATCGAGAGCTGTGGCCCAGTTGAGGTCGGATGCGTCGTGCGTGCGGATAGTCGGGTCGGAGATGATTGCGTTCATCAGTGCCGCTGGCCCGCCGAATCCGTCGATGGTCCACGGAATCTCCCCGCCGGCCCATGGGTGCTCGCCATACCAGTACTCGACCGTCCGACTGAAGTTTCCGGAGGAGGCGAGGAAGGCGAGCGTGTCGGATGGGATCTGGCTCATGAGCATGAACGAGGCGTTCGCCAACGACTGCTGGTCGTGGAACTGGTCGAACGGTACGTTCTGCGGAACGGCGGTCACCGCGGCGAACCGTGTGGGGTCGATGCGGCGCATGAGCTCGAGGCCCTCGAACACGCCGAGTCCGACGTGGGGCCCGACGCCAGGAGCTGTGAGCAGGACGGAGAGCAGGACCGGTTCGGGAACCCGAAGCCAGTCGGGCAGCCCTTCGGTGCGCAGTTCCCGCACCAGGTGGAAGCCGAAACGCTGCTGGTCATCTGCGCTCCACGCCCGCGACGCCGAGGCAAAGGCGCCGGCGAGCAGGCCGACGAGGTGCGACGTGTCGTCGTTCCCGCTCACTCCCGACGCGTGGCCCATGAGCCGCAGAAGCCCGCGTGCGCCGAGCCCGTCGAAGAACGTGCCCATGAGCTCGGCGTCGTTGCTGTGCATGAGCAGGAACTGGTGGAGCAGGTCGAGGTTGCCGGTGGGGTCGCGGTCGAGCAGGTCGAGCAGCTCGTCGAGGATGTCGGTCTTGGGGATGGTGCGGCCGTTGCGGTAGGCG
>NZ_JAHVCI010000067.1:0-18647 GCF_019265565.1 Cellulomonas sp. PS-H5 | reverse complement strand
GGGCGGCCGGCGGCCGGGCGGCGGCCCCGGTGGCGGGGGTCCGGGCGGCGGCGGGGGCGGCCCCCGGCCGGTGCCGCGCCCCGTCATGGTCGACGTCCTCGACGAGGCCGGCCTGCTCCCGGCGATCGTGTTCATCTTCTCCCGGGCGGGCTGCGACGCCGCGGTCGCCCAGTGCCTCGCGGGCGGGCTCCGGCTGACGTCCCCGGCGGAGGCCGAGGAGATCCGGTTCATCGCGGAGACCCGGTGCGCGTCGATCGCACCGGAGGACCTCGACGTCGTCGGCTACTGGGGCTTCGTCGACGCGCTGGTCCGCGGCGTCGCCGCGCACCACGCCGGGATGCTGCCGGCGTTCAAGGAGACGGTCGAGGAGGCGTTCGCCCGCGGGCTGGTCAAGGTGGTGTTCGCGACCGAGACGCTCGCGCTGGGCATCAACATGCCCGCCCGGTCCGTGGTGCTCGAGAAGCTGGTCAAGTGGGACGGCTCGCACCACGTCGACATCACGCCGGGGGAGTACACCCAGCTGACGGGCCGCGCGGGGCGCCGGGGCATCGACTCCGAGGGCCACGCGGTCGTCCTGGGCCGGGGCGACCTCGACCCGATGGCGCTGGCGGGGCTCGCGTCGAAGCGGCTGTACCCGCTGCGCTCGGCGTTCCGGCCGACCTACAACATGGCGGTCAACCTGGTCGCGCAGGTGGGCCGGGTCCGGGCGCGCGAGGTCCTGGAGACGTCGTTCGCGCAGTTCCAGGCCGACCGCGGGGTCGTCGGCCTCGCCCGGCAGGCGCAGAGCCACGCCGAGGCGCTCGAGGGCTACGCCGAGGCCATGACCTGCCACCTCGGCGACTTCGGCGAGTACTTCGCGCTGCGCCGCGAGCTCTCGGACCGGGAGCGGGGCGTGCACCGCGCGAGCGCGGCGGCGCGGCGGCAGCAGGCGGCGGCGAGCCTGCAGGGCCTGTCGGTCGGCGACGTCGTCGCGGTGCCGAGCGGCCGGCGGTCCACCTACGCGGTGGTCGTCGACCCGGGGACGCACGGCGGCTTCGAGGGCGCGCGGCCGATGGTGCTCACCACCGAGCGCGAGGTGCGCCGGCTGTCGGTCCAGGAGGTCGGCGACGGGATCAAAGCGGTCGGGCGGCTGCGGGTGCCGAAGGGCTTCTCGCCGCGGGCGGCGTCGCACCGGCGCGACCTGGCGGCGACCCTCCGCGGGGAGATCAACGCGGGGAGGATCACCGGGGCCGCCCCCGCTCGGCGCCGCGGCCGGGCGGTCGCGGAGGACGAGGACGAGGCGATCGCCGCGCTGCGCCGCGAGCTGCGCGCGCACCCCTGCCACCAGTGCCCCGACCGCGAGGAGCACGCCCGCTGGGCGGAGCGGTGGTCCCGGCTGGAGGGCGAGCACCGGGCGCTGGTCCGGCGGATCGAGGGCCGGACCGGCTCGATCGCGGTCGTGTTCGACCGGATCTGCGAGGTGCTGGACTCCCTCGGCTACCTGGCGACCGACGACGACGGCGGCACGGTGGTGACCGACGAGGGCCGGTGGCTGCGCCGGATCTACGCCGAGAACGACCTGCTGCTCGCCGAGTGCCTGCGCCGCGGGGCGTGGGCGGAGCTCGACGTGCCCGGGCTCGCCGCCGCGGTGTCGGCGGTCGTGTACTCGGCGCGCCGGGACGACCGGGACCGCAGCCCCGCGGTGCCCGGCGGTCCGTCGAGCCGGCTGGGCATCGCCCTCGACGCCACGACGCGCATCTGGTCCGAGCTCGACGACCTGGAGAGCGCGCGCCGCATCGAGTCGACCCAGCCGCTCGACCTGGGTCTGGTGGCACCCGTGCACCGGTGGGCGGCCGGGCGCGGGCTCGACGCCGTGCTGCGGGACGCGGACCTCGCGGCGGGCGACTTCGTGCGGTGGTGCAAGCAGGTCGTCGACGTGCTGGACCAGGTGGCCAAGGCGGCGCCCGACGCGCGGCTGCGGGAGACGGCGCGCAAGGCGGTGACCGCGGTACGCCGCGGCGTCGTGGCGTACGCGGGGACCTGACGGGGGAGGCGCCCGGCGACGGACGCCCGCGGGCCGCCCGTGACCTGCCCGGTTAGGGTTCCCGCGTGAGCACCACCCTGTACCGGGGCGGTGCGGTGCTGACGCCTGCCGTCCTCGCCGCGCCCGCGACCGCCGACGCCCCCTCCGCCCTGCTGGTCGCCGACGGCGCGATCGCGTGGGTCGGCGGCGCCGACGAGGCGGACGGCCTGGCCGACGGGGTGGACGACGTCGTGGACCTCGGCGGCGCCCTGGTGACGCCGGGGTTCGTCGACGCGCACGCGCACGTGCTCGACACCGGTCTGGTGCGCGCCGGCGTGGACCTGGGGGCGTGCGCCTCGCTCGCGGAGACGCTGGCGGCCGTGCGCGCGGCGGCCACCGGCCCGGTCGGCCACCGGCTGGCCGCCGAGGGCGCCCCGCTCACCGGCTGGGGCTGGGCGGAGGACGGCTGGCCGGAGGGCCGCCCACCGACCCGCCAGGAGCTGGACGCCGCCGCTGGCGGGGCGCCGGTCTACCTCGGCCGCGTCGACCTGCACGCCGGGGTCGTGTCGACGTCGTTCGCCGAGGTGCTCGGGCTCCGCGACCTGCCCGGGTGGCGGGCCGACGGGCTGGTCACGGGGGAGGCGCACGCCGTCGCGCGCGCGGCGCTCCGGGACCTGCCCGCCGACGTCCGGGACGCCCGGTACCGCGGCGCCCTCGAGGCGGCGGCGCGCGCCGGCGTCGTCGCCGTGCACGAGCAGAGCGCCCCGCACACGGACACCCGGGCGGGCCTCGCCGCGCTGCTGGCGCTGACCGCGCACCCGGCGTCGGCGCTGCCGCTGGTCGTCGGGTACCGGGCCGAGCTGTGCGAGACCGCCGACGACGTCCGCGCGCTCGCCGCCGCGATCCCGGGCCTCGCCGGCGTGGGCGGGGACCTGGCGGCCGACGGCTCGCTCGGCAGCCGGACGGCCGCGCTGCGCGCTCCGTACGCCGACGCGCCCGACGGCTGGCCGCACCCCGCGGGCCGGCTCGACCTCACCGCCGAGCAGGTGAGCAACCACGTGGCGTCCGCCACCCGCGCGGGGCTGCCCGCGGCGTTCCACGTCGTCGGCGACCGGGCGCTCGACGAGGTGCTCCTCGGGTTCCGTGTGGCCGCCGAGGTCGAGGGCGTCGACGCGGTGCGCGCCGGCGGGCACCGGCTCGAGCACGCCTCGATGCTGGACGCCCCGGCGCTGGCGGCGCTCGTGCTGCTCGGGCTGACCGCGTCGGTGCAGCCGGCGTTCGACGACGCCTGGGGCGGAGACGACGGGACCTACGCGGCGCGCCTCGGACGCGGGCGGGCGGCGTCCCTGCACCCGCTCGCCGACCTGCGCGCCGCGGGCGTGCCCCTCGCGTTCGGCTCGGACAGCCCCGTGACGCCGCTCGACCCGTGGGGCGCGGTCCGCGCGGCGGTGCGGCACCGGACGCCCGACCAGCGGCTGCCGGTCGCGGCGGCGCTGGCCGCGCACACGCGCGGCGGGTGGGCGGCGGCCGGACGGGCAGGGGCCGGCGGTGCGGCTCCCGGCGACGTCGTGGTGGGCGCTCCCGCCCACCTGGCGGTCTGGCGGGTCCCCGAGGGCACGGCCGGCCCCGGGGGCGTGCTGCCGGCGCTGCGGGACGACGAGCCCCTCCCGGAGTGCGTCCGCACGGTGCGCGCGGGTGCGGTGCTGCACGACGCGCTGGGGTGACGTCCGGCGCCGCACCCGGCCCCCGTCGCGCGGACGGGTGAATCCGCTGCTCCGCACGGGGTGCCGCCTCACCCGGTCGGCGGGCCGGCGCACGCTCGCGGGTGCCCAAGCGACACGCCGGACGACACGCCGGGGCGTCTCGACCATCTGGACAAATCCGACAGCCCCCGACGCGCGTGGCGACCTGCGCGGACGCCTCCGGGCGGCGCCGCCGGACCCTTGACACCCCCCGCCGGTTCGATAGGTTCTCGGGAGTGGTCCGGCAGAGGCGCCGCTCGGTGAGCGCCCCAGGGGGTAGGACGCCCGGACCACGTCGGGCTCCGACCAGGCCCGCGTGTTCACTAGAGAACGGGCACCGCCCCAGGTGGTGTCGTGCGGTACGAAGGACACGCGGGCCGGTCGGTCGGCCCCGCCCCCGACGGGGTGCCCCGGGCCGGCACGCCGGCTGACGCGTCGACGGACCCGGACGCCGTCGCCCCACCCGCCCGCCCCGCCCCGGCCGACCGGTCGCGGCGCGTGCCGCGTCCACACCGCCGCGCGCGCCCGGGCCCGCTGCGTGGCGCCGGACGGACAGCCGGGTGCCGTACCCTGGCGCGGTGCCGCTCCGTGACCCCTCCCGCTGGTGGAGCGCGGTCCTGGCGGTCCTCGGCGGCCTGCTGACCTGGGCCGCGTTCCCCGACCTCGGCTGGTGGTACGCCGCCGCGCCCGGGATGGCCCTGCTGTTCCTCGCGATGCGCCGCGACAGCGCCCGGTGGAACGCCCTGCTCGGGTTCGCCTGGGGTCTCGCGTTCTTCGTGCCCCTGCTCACCTGGGCGGACGTCGCGGTCGGTGCCGTGCCGTGGATCGCGCTGTCGGTGGCGGAGGCGGGCTTCGTCGCGCTGTTCGGCGCCGCGTGGACCTGGGCCCGCCGGGGCGAGGCGGTGTGGCGCCGGGCGTCCCTGCAGCTCGTGGTGTTCGTCGTGCTGTGGGTCGCGGTCGAGGAGCTGCGCGGGATCTGGCCGTTCGGCGGCTTCCCCTGGGGCCGGCTGGCGTTCTCCCAGGCCGACTCGCCGGTGCTGTCCCTCGCGCGCCTGGGAGGCGCACCGCTGGTCTCGGCCGCCGTGGCGGCGGCGGGCGCCGCGCTCGCGTTGGCGTGGCTGGCCGCGCGACGGTTCGCGCTCCTGCCGATGCTCGGCCGGGTGGCGGTCGCGGTGGCGCTGGTCGTGGTCGGCCTCCTCGTCCCGATGGGCACCCGCGCCGAGGACGGCACCCTGACCGTCGGGGCCGTGCAGGGCAACGTCTCCGAGCCGGGGCTGCACGCGTTCGACAACCGGCGCGAGGTCCTCGACAACCACCTCGCGGGTACGTACGCGCTGCTCGACCAGGTAGAGACGGGCGATCTGGACCTGGTGCTGTGGCCGGAGAACGGCACGGACATCGACCCCGAGGTCGACAGGCAGGCCGCCGCCGACATCGACGCCGCCGCGCAGGCCGTGGGCGCGCCGATGCTGATCGGCACGATCCAGTACCCGGAGTCGGGCGGCCGGTACAACACGTCGCTGCTCTGGGAGCCCGGCGTCGGTCCCGTGGCGTCCTACTCGAAGCAGCGGCCGGCGCCCTTCGCGGAGTACATCCCGCTGCGTAGCCTGGTCCGCCCGTTCTCCTCGGCCGTCGACCTGGTGCAGAACGACATGCTCGCGGGCACGGAGCCGGGCGTCGTGCCCCTGGAGTCCGCCCGCCTGGGCCGCACGGTGCAGATCGGCGACGTCATCTGCTTCGAGGTGGCGTACGACGGGATCGTCCGGGAGAGCGTGCGCGAGGGCGCCGAGGTCCTGGTCGTGCAGACCAACAACGCGTCCTTCGGCTACTCCGCCGAGTCGACCCAGCAGCTCGCGATGGCCCGGCTGCGGGCGGTCGAGCTCGGCCGCGCCACCGTCCAGGTGAGCACCGTCGGCGTCAGCGCCGTGATCGCGCCGAACGGCACCGTCGCCCAGGACACCGAGCTGTTCACCGCCGACCAGCTCGTCGCCCGGCTGCCGCTGCGCCAGTCGCTCACGCCCGCCGCGGTGCTCGGGGCGTGGCCGAGCGGCGTGGTCGGGGCGCTGGCGGTCGTCATGACGCTCGCCGGGATGGCCGGTGCGCGGCGGACGCGCCGGGACGACCGGCCGGAGGGGGCCGCGTGACGCCGGGACCCGGCACCCGGCCCGCCGGACGCGTGCTGGTCGTCGTCCCCACGTACGACGAGCGCGACAGCCTGCCCCGGGCGCTGGCCGCGCTGCGGCTGCACGTCCCGGACGCGGACGTCCTCGTCGTCGACGACGCGTCGCCGGACGGCACGGGCGAGCTGGCCGAGCGGATCGCCGCCGCCGACGCCGAGGAGCGCGGCCGAGCCGCGATCCGGGTGCTGCACCGCACCGGCAAGCAGGGGCTCGGCACCGCGTACGTCGCGGGGTTCCGGTGGGCGCTCGAGCGGGGCTACGACGCCGTGGTCGAGATGGACGCCGACGGGTCGCACCGCGCGGAGGACCTGCCGCGGCTGCTGGAGCGGGTGCCGGAGGCGGAGCTGGTCATCGGGTCGCGCTGGGTCCGCGGCGGCCGGGTCGTGAACTGGCCGCTGCACCGGCAGCTGCTGTCCCGCGGGGCGAACACCTACGCCTGGCTGGCGATGGGGCTGCCGGTGCGGGACGCGACCGCCGGGTTCCGGGTGTACCGGGCGGCGGCGCTCGAGGGGCTGGCGCTCGGCGAGGTCGCCTCGCACGGCTACTGCTTCCAGATCGACATGGCCTGGCGGGTCCTGCGCGCCGGCGGCCGCGTGGTCGAGGTGCCGATCACGTTCGTGGAGCGCGCCGAGGGCCGGTCGAAGATGAGCCGGTCGATCGTCGTCGAGGCGCTGGTGCGCGTCACGGTGTGGGGGGCGCAGGAGCGCGCGCGTCAGGTGCGCGACCTGGTGCGGCGCGCGGCGGGTAGCCGCGGCTGACGCGACGACGGGCCCCGCACCCGAGGGTGCGAGGCCCGTGCTCACGGCCGTCCGTGGGACGGTCAGGCGCTCCGGCGGAGCTTGCCGGCACGCAGCAGGTCGAGGCGCTCGTCGAGCAGCTCCTCGAGCTCCTTG
The DNA here is from genome assembly GCF_019265565.1 of Cellulomonas sp. PS-H5. NCBI lineage: Bacteria > Bacillati > Actinomycetota > Actinomycetes > Micrococcales > Cellulomonadaceae > Cellulomonas > Cellulomonas sp. PS-H5. The sequence continues at coordinate 11,830 of NZ_JAHVCI010000067.1, read as the reverse complement.
ATGGTGCGGCGCTCCAGCAGCATGTCCCAGTGGGTGCGCGGGGGCTTCGTGGCCTTCGGCTCGGGCTTGGACGCGTCGCGCAGCAGCGCCTCCTCACCGCACCGGCACTCCCACACCACCGGCACGTCGGCCTCGACCGAGAACGGCAGGATGATCGTGTGCCCGTTGGGGCAGTCGTAGTACGCCTGGAGACGCGGGGCGAAGTCGACGCCCTCGTCCGTCTCCATGCTGTGGGACCCGATGCGCATACCGCGCAGGGACCGGTTCGACATCAGGGACCTCCGTGCCTTGACATGCCTTGACTTGCCTGGACGTGCAGACGTATCGCTTGTTCGGTGGGGTCAACGTCCGGGGACCGTTCAGTGTTCCAGTGTGGCGTGAAGGTCCCGTGAACGCGCGGCGAGCGCGGGCGGGTGACCCTGGGCACACCCGGCGTGCGCGCCGTCCTCGCAGGTCAGCGGGGCGTCGTCCTGGTGTCGCGTGCGTCACCCCGGTGGGCGCCGGGGCGGTCCCGGCCGTCAGGCGAGCGTGCTGCGCACCGCCCGCCGCACCAGCTCCGCGTCGTCCGCCCCTTCGTGCCGCCACCGCCGCTGCTGCTGGGCGCCGTTCCCGCGACGGAGCAGCGCGTCGAGGTGCTCCCGCACCCACGGCAGGTCGCCCGTGCGCTCGAGGGCCGGGGTCACGTGCCGCACGAGCTCGTCGACCGCCTGCGCCGCCCGCACCGGGCGGGCCGTCAGGGGGCTCACCAGGTCGCCCGTCAGGCCCGAGCGCGCCGCCCGCCAGCCGGCCACGCGGACCTCCTCGGCGCGCGGCTGCGGGGCCAGGTCGTGGTCACCGCCGTCGACCGCGGTGTCGGCGAGGCCGCGCACCAGCGCGCCGAGCAGCACCGCGTCCTGCGGGTCGAGGCAGACGTCGGCGACCCGGACCTCGACCGTCGGGTAGCGCGCGGACAGCCGGGCGTCGAAGTAGACCATCCCGGTGTCGAGGATGGTCCCGCTCTCGACCAGGGACCGCACCGTCTCGCGGTACGTGGCCGCGTCGCCGAACGGGGCGGTGGCGCCCGCGGTCGGCCACCGGCCCCACACCTGCGAGCGGAAGCTCTCGTAGCCCGAGTCGTCGCCGCGCCAGAACGGGCTGTTCGCGGACAGCGCCAGCAGCACGGGGTTCCAGCGGCGCAGGTGGTCGACGACGCGCACGCCCTCCTCGTCGTCGGCGACCTCGACGTGCACGTGGCACCCGCAGGTCAGCTGGTCACGGGCGGTCTGCGCGAACGCGGCGGCGATGTCCTGCGCACGCCGGTTGACGACGACGGTCGGCTCGACGTCCCTGGGCGACGTGGCCAGGGCGACGATGCGCGCGCCTGCGTGCTGCGCGGAGGAGTCGGCGTGCCAGCGTCCCGCGCGCACCTCCTCGAGGAGCGCGCCCAGGTCCGTGCACGGGTGGGTCGACGTCTCGACCTGCTCCTGGGCGAACTCCTTCTCCAGGTTCCCGCCCGGCTCGCCCCCGTCGTCCTCGCCGTCCTGGGACGACGCGTGCTGCAGCACGGCCGCCGCGACCGCCCGGGGCGACCCGTCCTCCGCCACGAGCAGGAACTCTTCCTCGACACCGATCGTCCTCACGCCGGAAGTCTGACCGGGTCGCTCGCATCTGTCCTGCTGAGCGGGCTGCGAGGCCGCGGCGGCGCGTCGCGCACGGGGCCACCGCCGCGGGTCAGCTCGGCCTCGTGGCCCTGCCGTCGAGCCAGAGGGTGTCGGACTCGTCCCGGTGGCTGCCGGTGGTGCCGACGTGCTTCGCGTCGATCTGCGGACCCTTCTTGATGACGTGCACCAGCGCCATCGCGTGCCCGCGGCCCAGGCCGTAGTCCTCGGCCAGCCAGGCCACGATCGCCCCGGCCTTCACGTCGGCCCCGTCGAGGCCCTGGGCCCGCGCCTCCTCGACGAGCTCGCGCGGGGTCCTGCCGGTCTTGTCCTCGATCGCGTCGAGGTAGGCCTGGAACGACATCGGTCGGGTCCTCTCGGTGCGGCGGGGTGCCGCGGCCGAGTGTGCCAGCCGGGGTCGCCGCGCGGGGGCGCCGCGCCGGGGTCGCCGGCCGGCGGGACCGGCCGTGCGGCAGACTCGGCCGGTGCCCCCCGCCCGCGCCGCCGCGCCGCCCGACGGCCCTCCCGGGCCCCTGCTCGTGCTCGTCGGCCCCGCGGCCTCCGGCAAGTCCACGGTCGGGGCGGCCGCCGCGACCGCCCTCGGGGTGCCGTTCGTGGACGCCGACGCGGCGGGCGAGCGGTACTACCGCGAGGTCGGCTGGGACCTCGACCGCCTGCGCGGGCGGATCGCCGCGGCGGGGCGGGTGGCCGCCGAGCGGGAGTGGGAACCCGCGCGCGCGCACGCCGTGGGGCGGCTGGTCGCGGACCACCCCGGCGCGGTGCTCGCGCTGGGGGCGGGGCACACGACGTACGCCGACCCCGCGCTCGGGTCCGCGGTGGCCGGGGCGCTGGCCGGGGCGGGCGCGGTGGTGCTGCTGCTCCCGGCGGCGGGGCGCGACGAGGCGCTGCGCGTGCTCCGGGCGCGGTCGGTGGCGTCGAAGGGGACGGACTGGGTGCGCGACGGCCACGACTTCCTCGCGGGCTGGCTCGACGACCCGGCCCCGCGGGCGCTGGCCACGCACGTGCTCGTCACCGGCGACGAGGGGCCCGCGCGCACGGCGGAGCGCGTCGCCGCGATCGCGCGGGACGGGACCGGGTAGGCGGGCCCGTGTCCGCGCGCCCGGCGGCGGCCGGCCCGGGGCGTCAGCGTCCCGTGCGGATCCGGGCGCGGGGCGTTCGGGTTCCGTCAGGACCTCCGCCGGAGGGAGCCGCCGGGCGCACGCTGGCGGCATGAGCGCGACGGTGCGGCACGGCGGGCGGGCCCGCGACCCGCGGGCGGACGACGAGCGGGTGGGCGGGCGGCCGCGGCAGGACGCGATGACCGACGACGAGCTCGCCGCCGTCGTGCGGGTGCTGCTGGTCGCCGCCGCGACGCTGACCGGCGTCGCCGTGGCGTCGTGGTGGCAGCGCGGGCCGTGGCTGCCGACGGCGGTGGGAGCGGTCGCCGTCGCGGTGCTCGGGAGGCGGATGCCCGCGCCGCTGCTCGCGCTGGCGGCGTTCCTGGCGTGGTGCACGGTCACCGGGTTCGCGACCAACGCCGAGGCGGAGCTGACGTTCGGCGGGGGAGACGCGGCGCGGCTCGCCACGCTCGCCGCCGCGGCCCTCGTGGGCAGGGTCGTGCTGGGCCGGGCGGGGCGTCGCGACGGCCGCGCGGGCCGGCCCGGATGAGCCCGACGTCGTGCCGCCCCGCGGCGCCGCCGTCAGGGTGTGACCGGCGCCCCCGGGGCGCGGCTGCTCGCGCGGGCGCCGATCGCGCGGGCGCGCCGCCAGACGATCTCGGCCTGCAGGCCGACCATGAGCGCGATCATGAGCAGCACCTCCCCGGTGCCGCCGTCGTCGCTGATGTCGTTGAGGTAGGCGATCGTGCCGAGCGCGACCTTCGCCAGGATCAGCCCGACGAACAGGCTGATGGTGACGGCGGTGCCCTGCGCCCACACCCGCCCGTCGGCGGCGTCGCGCCACACGTGGGTCAGGCGCCCGCGGACCACCCCGACGACCGCCGACAGGACCAGGCTGAGCGCGAGGAACGACCAGCCCCACGGGCCGGTGGGCAGGTTGAACCCGCCGATGACCAGCCCGACGCCCGCGTAGATGAGCGCGAGCGTGAACCGGGTGCTCCCGACGACCTCGTGCTTCTGCGTCTGCCGGACGATGGCGTAGATGACCAGGGCCAGGATGATCAGGTAGTTCCAGGCGTCCACAGCGGTCGACCCCCCTCGGCGACCGCCCGGCGCGCCCGGCGTCCGGGCGGAGCCGGTACCGCGCAGGGCGACGTCACCACCGTGGCACCCGCGCGGGTGGGCGGGTCATCACCCGGCGCGGACGATCGCGTGGCGCCTCAGTCCTCCTCGACCCACTCCAGCAGGTCGCCCGGCTGGCACTCCAGGACCCGGCACATGGCGTCGAGGGTGCTGAACCGGACGGCCTTCGCCCTCCCGTTCTTCAGCACGGCGACGTTCGCGGGCGTGAGGCCCACCCGCTCGGCGAACTCGCCGACGCTCATCTTGCGGCGGGCCAGCTCGACGTCGATGCGCACGACGATCGGCATCAGATGACCTGGTCCATGTCCGTGCGCAGCGCGGTGGCCTGGCGCAGCAGCGCCCGCAGCACCAGCAGCACCAGGGCGACCACGGTGACGACGGCGGTCGCGAGGAAGAGCAGCATCGGCAGGCCGGGGTCGTCCGCGTGCAGGCCGACCCAGAGCAGCACCCCGACCAGCACCAGCCAGCCCGCGGCGACGGCCCACACGATCGCGTCCACCCAGCCGAGCGAGGCCTCGGTGAAGATCCGGTCCCGCCGGACGAGGGTCAGCAGCCGCCAGGTCGCGACGATGACGACCTGCACGCACAGCACCCAGAACACGGTGATGGCGGTCGCCGGCCAGCGGAGGGCGGCGTCCTGGGGGTTCTGCTCGGCGAGGTACCGGAACTGGCCGGGCAGCGAGAGGGTCTGGAACACGACCAGGATCCCGAAGAGCACGACGAGGGCGATGCGGAGCAGGGCGGTGGCCCAGCGGTCGAGGGTCATGGCATCGAGGATCGCTCGGAATCTATCGATAAGCAATAGATCGGGCCGCCGCGCACACGACCTCCACCCGGGGACCGCAGAACGCACCCCCGCGCAGGCCCGCAGGCCGTAGGTTGCCTGCATGGCCGGCCCGGAGGCGATGCAGGAGGTCGTGCTCGGCGAGGAGCCGGGCGCCTCGGCCGGCACCGCCGCGTCGGGGGCCGACCCCGCGGGCGACGCCCGCCGGCGGGCGCGGCGGCGGACACTGCTGCGCTGCTGGCCCATGGGCGCCCTGGCGGTCCTGGCCGTCGTGGCGGTGCAGGTCGTGCAGGACGCGCGGGAGCGGGACCGGGTGGCCGCGGCACGGACCGTCGAGGGCGTCGTCCGGTACGACGTCGGGCCGGAGCTGCGCACCGTGCCGTTCGGCGAGGGGGAGACGGACCCGCGCCTGACGGGCGGCGTCCTCGCCGGGGACCTGCGGGTGGCAGGCGAGCGGGTCGACTTCGGGCGGCCGCGGGCCGTCTCGGCCGTCGACGCCCGCAGCGGAGCGACGTCCTGGCGGACCGAGGTGGAGACGCAGGCGGAGGCGACCGCGCAGCCCACGATGCGTCCGCCGGAGTGCTGGGCGGCCGGCGGGGCCGGGGGCGCTGCCGGGGCTGCGAGCGCCGCCGGGTCGGTCACGCGCGTGCGCTGCCTCGTGGCGGACCGCCCGGCCACGCTCACGGGCGACGGCGGGTGGCGGGAGGACCCGCCGACCCGCAGCCGGCTCCTGACCCTCGACGGCGCGTCGGGCGCCGTGCTGGCGGACCGGGAGGTCGCGCCGCAGACGGCGGTCGCCGCGGACGACGCGCTGCTCGTGCTGGGTGAGGTCGTCGACGAGCGCACCGTGCGGTTCACCGCCGAGGACGTGGCGACGCGGGAGCCGCTCTGGTCGACCGAGCTCGACGACCTGCTGGTCGACCCGGTGTTCGACCCGCACCTCGAGCTGGCGGACGACCACCTGCTCGTCTGGGTCGGCGGGCGCCAGCGGGTGCTCGGGACGGCCGACGGCGCGCTGCAGGCGGACGGGACCCAGGTCTGGATCGGGCGCGGCGGCGGTCTGCTGGTGCAGGACGGCGACCCGGGCTCGGTCCGGCTGGCGGGATCCGACGGCAGCGGGACGGCGGTCGTCCCCGCGCTGCCGGTGCAGCTGGCCGTCGACGACGGGTCCGTCCCCGGGCCCGAGGTGCTGTCCGCGGTGGTGGGCGGCGACCGCACGCTCCGCGCGGTCGAGGCGGGCTCCGGGCGGACGGTGTGGCAGGCGGGCCTCGACGGGGCGACCGACGGGACCGTCCTGCTGCTCGGGGGCGTGCTGTACGGCGTCGACGCCACGGCGGCCTGGGCGATCGACGCGCGGGACGGGCGGCCGGTGTGGCGCACCGTGCGCTCGACCGGCCCGGACGGCGAGCCCGTGCGGGACGTCTCGAACGTCTGGCTCTCCCCGCTGACGGACGGCCGGTCGCTGCTGCTCGTCGAGCAGGACGACGACGGCGGCGCGGAGCTGATCGCGTGGTCGCTGCGGTCGGGCGCGGAGCGGTGGCGGGCCCCGCTGCCGCCGGAGGCCGACGGGTGGGCGTACCCCGTGGACGGCGCGCTGTACGGCGGGGGCGAGTCCCCGGTCCGGATCGGCGGCTGACCCCTCCCGCGCGCGCGTGCCCCGGCCCTACGGTGGCCCCATGCCGCCCGTCGAGCACGGCCCCGCACCCGCGACCCCCGAGCCGTTCGCCCCGCGCGCCGACCCGGCGGCGCTCGACGACCTGCGCCGGCGGCTGCGCGCCACGCGCTGGCCGGACGTCCCCGAGGACGCGGGCTGGTCCGCGGGCGTGGACGTCGCCTGGCTGCGCGACCTGGTGCGCACCTGGGCCGAGGACTTCGACTGGCCGGCGCGCGAGGCGGAGCTCAACCGGCTGCCCCGGTACCGGGTGCGGGTCGGCGGGCTCGGCGTGCACGTGGTGCACGCCCGCGCGGTGGGCGGGGCGGGCCCGGCGCTGCCGCTCGTGCTGACGCACGGGTGGCCCGACTCGTTCTGGCGGTACTCGGAGGTCGTGGACCTGCTCGCGGACCCCGGCGCGCACGGCGCCGACCCCGCCGACGCCTTCGACGTCGTGGTGCCGGACCTGCCCGGCTTCGGCTACTCGGACCGGCCCGAGGTCCCGCTCGACTCGATCGCGGTCGCCGGGTTGTGGGCGGAGCTCATGACGACGCTCGGCTACCACCGGTTCGGCGCCGCGGGCGGGGACATCGGCAGCCACGTCACCCGGTACCTCGCGCTCGACCACCCGGACCGGGTCGTCGCGGTGCACCGCACGGACGCGGGGATGCCGGGTCCGCACGTCGACCCCGGCGCGGTGACGGACGAGGAGCGCGCGTGGATCGCCGAGGGCGCGCGGTGGGTCGCGGCCGAGGGTGCTTACGCGATCGCGCACCGGACCAAGCCGGACACGCTGGCGGTCGGGCTGACCGACTCGCCCGCCGGGCTCGCGGCCTGGGTGGGGGAGAAGCTGCGGTCGTGGAGCGGCGGGGGCGGCGACCCGGAGGGGGCGCTGACCCGGGACCAGATCCTCACGAACCTGACGATCTACTGGCTCACGGGCACGATCGGGTCCTCGATGCGGATGTACCGGGCGAACGCCGCGATCCCGCCGGAGCAGCTCGCGCGGCGCGTCGAGGTGCCGTCCGGGTTCGCGATCTACCCCGACGACGTCGTGCGACCGCCGCGCGCGTGGCTCGAGCGGAGCGCGAACGCGGTGCGGATCACCGAGCCGCCGCACGGCGGGCACTTCGCGCCGATCGAGCAGCCCGAGGCGTACGCGCGGGAGCTGCGGGAGTTCTTCCGGCCGTTCCGGGAGGGCAGGGCCGGGGCGGCCGGGGCGGCCGGGTACTGAGATCGTCGCCCGCGGGCACGCACCGGGCGACGCGGTCCTTGCGCGCGACGGTGCCGCCCGGCCACGCTGGTGCGCCAGCGCTCGCGACATCCCGGACGGAGACCCCATGACCGCCACGCGGACGGAGGCGGCGGCGACGACGCCGCACGTCGCCGACAGCCACGACCTGATCCGCGTGCGGGGCGCGCGGGAGAACAACCTCAAGGACGTCGACGTCGAGATCCCGAAGCGCCGGCTCACCGCGTTCACCGGGGTGTCGGGCTCGGGCAAGAGCTCGCTGGTGTTCGCGACGATCGCCGCCGAGTCGCAGCGGATGATCAACGAGACGTACAGCGCGTTCGTGCAGGGCTTCATGCCGACGCTGGCCCGGCCGGACGTCGACGTCCTCGACGGGCTGACCACCGCGATCATCGTCGACCAGGAGCGGATGGGCGCGAACCCGCGGTCGACCGTCGGCACGGTCACGGACGCGAACGCGATGCTGCGGATCGTGTTCAGCCGGCTCGGGCAGCCGCACATCGGCTCGCCGCAGGCCTTCTCGTTCAACGTCGCGTCGGTGAGCGGCGCCGGCGCGGTGACGTTCGACAAGGGCGGCGTGCAGACCAAGGAGCGGCGCGAGTTCAGCGTCACCGGCGGCATGTGCCCACGGTGCGAGGGCCGGGGCGACGTCCAGGACTTCGACCTCACCCAGCTGTACGACGCGGACAAGTCGCTCGCCGGCGGTGCGCTCACGGTGCCCGGCTACACGATGGACGGCTGGTACGGCCGGATCTTCGCCGGCAGCGGGTTCTTCGACATGGACAAGCCGATCCGCGACTTCACGAAGCGCGAGCTGTCGGACCTCCTGCACAAGGAGCCGACCAAGATCAAGGTCGAGGGCATCAACCTCACCTACGAGGGCATCATCCCGAAGATCCGGAAGTCGATGCTGGTCAAGGACGTCGACGCGATGCAGCCGCACATCCGGGCGTTCGTCGAGCGGGCCGTCACGTTCACCACCTGCCCCGACTGCGGCGGGACCCGGCTGAACGAGGGCGCGCGGTCGTCGAAGATCGGCGGGATCAGCATCGCGGACGCCTGCGCGATGCAGATCAGCGACCTGGCGGCGTGGGTGCGCGGGCTCGACGAGCCGTCGGTCGCGCCGCTGCTGGAGGCGCTGGGGGAGACGCTCGACTCGTTCGTGGAGATCGGGCTGGGCTACCTGTCGCTCGACCGCCCGTCGGGGACGCTGTCCGGCGGCGAGGCGCAGCGGACCAAGATGATCCGGCACCTCGGGTCGTCGCTGACCGACGTGACCTACGTGTTCGACGAGCCGACGATCGGCCTGCACCCGCACGACATCCAGCGGATGAACGAGCTGCTGCTCCGGCTGCGGGACAAGGGCAACACGGTCCTGGTCGTCGAGCACAAGCCCGAGGCGATCGCCGTCGCCGACCACGTGGTCGACCTCGGGCCACGCGCCGGGACCGGCGGTGGGGAGATCGTGTTCCAGGGGACCGTCGAGGAGCTGCGGCGCAGCGGCACGCTGACCGGGCGGCACCTGGACGACCGGGCGTCGCTCAAGTCGGCGGTGCGCACGCGGTCGGGCGTGCTCGAGGTCCGGGGCGCGTCCTCGCACAACCTGAAGGACGTCGACGTCGACCTGCCGCTCGGCGTGCTCACGGTCGTCACCGGTGTGGCCGGGTCGGGGAAGTCGTCGCTGATCCACGGCTCGGTGTCGAAGCGGGACGGCGTGGTCGCGATCGACCAGGGCGCCATCCGCGGCTCGCGGCGCAGCAACCCGGCGACCTACACCGGGCTGCTGGAGCCGGTGCGCAAGGCGTTCGCGAAGGCGAACGGGGTGAAGCCCGCGCTGTTCTCGGCCAACTCGGCCGGTGCCTGCCCGACGTGCAACGGCGCGGGGGTCGTCTACACCGACCTCGGGATGATGGCCGGCGTCGCGACCACCTGCGAGGAGTGCGAGGGCCGCCGGTTCCAGGCGTCGGTCCTGGAGTACACCCTCGGGGGGAAGGACATCAGCCAGGTGCTCGCGATGTCCGTGACCGAGGCGGAGGCGTTCTTCGGCGAGGGCGACGCGCGGACCCCGGCCGCGCACGCGGTCCTCGACCGGCTCGCCGACGTCGGCCTGGGCTACCTCAGCCTGGGCCAGCCGCTCACCACGCTGTCCGGCGGCGAGCGGCAGCGGCTCAAGCTCGCGACCCACATGGGGGAGAAGGGCGGCGTGCTCGTGCTCGACGAGCCGACCACCGGCCTCCACCTCGCGGACGTCGAGCAGCTGCTGGGCCTGCTGGACCGGCTGGTGGACTCCGGCAAGTCCGTCATCGTGATCGAGCACCACCAGGCCGTGATGGCGCACGCGGACTGGATCGTCGACCTCGGACCCGGCGCCGGGCACGACGGCGGCCGGATCGTGTTCGAGGGCACGCCGGCGGACCTCGTGGCGGCGCGGTCGACGCTCACCGGTGAGCACCTGGCGGCGTACGTGGGGGCGTGAGCCCGCACGCCACCCGCCGAGGTCAGGCGGCGGGTGGCGGGACCGAGGCCACGGCCTCGACCTCGACCAGCACCCCCGGCCGGGACTCCGGCACCGCCACCACCGTCACGGCCGTGCGCCTCCGGCCCCACACCGCCGCGCTGGCCTCGTAGGCGGCCGTCGGGTCGACCCCTGCGGTGAGGAAGATCCGCAGGATCGCCACGTGGTCGGCGTCCGTGCCCGCCTCGGCGAGCACGGCGAGCAGGTTGCGCATCGCCTGCTCCGTCTGCGGGCCGAGGCCGTCGAGCAGCGTGCCGTCGGCGTCGATCCCGTTCTGGCCGCCCACGTAGAGGGTGGGGCCCGCGGGCAGCACCATCCCCTGCGCGAAGACGGGACTGCGGACCACGCCGGGCGGGTCGACCGGGACCGGGCGTGCGTCGGGCTGGGTGGACATCATCGGCTCCCTGTCGTCGGAGGGCACCAGCATCCCGCGGACCACCGACACGGCTCAGTCCCGGACGAGCACCGTCCACAGCCGCGCGATCCGGTCGTCCCGGACCTCCGCGACGTCGATGCCCCGGACCACCGGGTCCTGCCCGGGGGGCCCGAACTGCCAGGCGAGCAGCGCCAGGTCCTGCGCCCGGCGCACCGGTCCGTCCGCGGAGAACGCGAAGCCGGGGGCGCTGTCGAGCAGCCCCTGCGCCTTGCGGTGCACCGCGTCCCAGCCGGACACCGTCTCCTCGGGGTCCGAGAACACGACGTCCCGGGTGTACGTGTCCTCGATCGCCACCCGCCGGCGCTCGGGGTCGCGCTCCCCGAACACCCGCCTGAGGTTGGCGTCCATCAGCTCCTCGATGCGATCGGCCACGCGCCGCCCCTCTCGTCGTGTCCCGGTCCGGGCGGGCCCCGGTCGGGTCACGGCGCACGCTACCCGCGTCGGGCGGGCGCGCGGGAGAGGGCGGCGCAGGGTGCCGGCGCCCTGCGGCACCGCCTCGTCGCGCGACCGGGTGGCGCCGGTGCGAGCATGGCGCGCATGGACGACGAGGAGCGGACCGAGGTCGCGCGGGACTACGCGGACGCCGTCAACATGGCGCCGAAGGAGCTCGAGGACTGGCTCGGCACGGACGAGTCGAGGGCGGTCGGGCAGAAGGACGGCGGCGGCGAGTCGGTCGGGCACCACTCGGGGCGGCGGATCGTCGAGATCGCGCGGACGAAGAAGGCCGACCTCACGGACGACGACTACGCGCACATGCGGAAGGTCGTCGGCTACGTGCACCGGCACCTGGCCCAGCGGCCCTCCGGCGACGTCGACGACTCGGCCTGGCGGTACTCGCTGATGAACTGGGGCCACGACCCGCTGAAGCGCGGCTGACGGCGCGCTGACCCGCGTCGCGGCGGTGGCGCCGAAATCCGTCGCGCCCCGGCCGGTGCAGGACTAGCGTCCGCGGATCGTGACGACACCCGCCCCGCTGCCCGCCCCCATCCCCTTCCCGGTCGACCCGGGACGGTCCCGCCCCGGCGCCCGGGCCCTCGTGCTGGGCGGCGGCGGCTCGACCGGCAACGCCTGGCTGCTCGGGGTGGTGGCCGGCCTGCTCGACGGCGGGCTCGACGTGACCGGCGCCGACCTGGTCGTCGGGACCTCGGCGGGGGCGACCGCCGCGGCGCAGCTCGGCGGGGCGCCGGCGGCCGGGCTGTACGCCGCGGCGCTCGCCCCGCCGCCGGTGCGGGGCGAGGGGCGTCCGCCAGGCCCGGGGTCCGCCGGCGTGGCGGGCGCACTCCCGGCCCGGACC
>NZ_JAHVCI010000066.1:0-18732 GCF_019265565.1 Cellulomonas sp. PS-H5 | reverse complement strand
GCGCCGCCGCCGCGGGCCCCCGCCGCTCGGCCCCCCGCCGCGCCGCGGGCCGCCCGGCCGCCGCGTCCGGCAACGCCCTCACCTCCCCCATGCAGGGCACGATCGTCAAGGTCGCGGTCGGCGAGGGCGACACCGTGGCCGAGGGCGACCTGGTCGTGGTGCTCGAGGCCATGAAGATGGAGCAGCCGCTGGTCGCGCACCGCGCCGGCACCATCGCGTCCCTCTCCGCCGACGTCGGCGGGATGGTCGCGGCGGGCACCGCCATCTGCGAGATCGTCGACTGACCGCGGTGCCGCGGCGACCGCACCACCCGGGCGACGGGTGGGTCGAGTGCCGCCGGTGCGGCCGCCGGCACTGGGGCACCGCCGGCGCGGCCGGCCTGCTGCTGGCGCGCCCGGCGACGGCCACCGACGCCGCCGCGGTCGTGCTGCAGCACCGCGCGCCGTGGAGCGACCAGGGCGGCACCTGGGGGCTGCCCGGCGGCGCCCGGCACACCGGCGAGTCCGCTGTCGACGGCGCCCTGCGCGAGTCGCAGGAGGAGGCGGGCATCGAGCCCGCGTCCGTCCGGGTGGTCGGCGAGCACGTCCTCGACCACGAGGACTGGTCGTACACGACGATCGTGGCCGTGACGTCCGGCCCGGTCGACGCGCGGCCGACCGACGACGAGAGCCTCGCGATCGCCTGGGTCGCGCTCGACGACGTCGCGGCGCTGCCGCTGCTGCCCGCGTTCGCGGACGCCTGGCCGGCGCTGCGCGCGGCGCTGCCGCCCGAGGTCGAGGGCGCCGCGTCCTGAGGCCCGCGGGCGCCAGCGGCGCGCCCGCCCGGGGGAAGGCGTTCGCCCGCGCGGCACACCGCCCACTACGTTGACGGCGTGAGCGTCCCCGAAGCCGCACCGCCGTCGGTGCCCGCCGCGTCCGCACCGTCGCCGGCCGGGAGCCCGCTCCCGCCGGACGCGGGCACCGCGACCCGGGTCTCGCTCGTCGCCCTGGTCACCGTCCTCGCGCTGGACGCCGTGCGCGCCGCCGGCCCGATGCTGGACCGGGCGTTCGCCGTCAGCACCGTCGCCGTCGCCGGCGCCGCGCTGGTCACCTTCCTCGGGGCGGGGCTGCTCGCCGCGCTCGCGCTGGTCGGCACCGGCCGCCGCGGGCCGGGGACCGCGTCCGGCCGGACCGCCCTCGTCGCCGTCGTCGCGCTCGGTGCGGCCCGGCTGGTCACGCAGGTGGTGCACGACGAGGCGCGGTTCGTCGCCGGGCTCGTCACCGCGTCCCTCGCCGTCGCCGCGCTGGTGCTGGCGACGACGCTGGTCGCGGGCCGCGCGGGCGGCGGGCGGCAGGCGGCGCTCGGCCTCACGCTCGGCACCGGGCTGTCAGCGGGGCTCCAGCTGGCGCTCGGCACCTGGGACCCGCTGTGGCGGGGCGGGGTGCCGGGCAGCGTGGTGGCCGTCGTCCTGGTGCTGCTCGCGGTCGCCCTCGCGTGGGTCGCGCGCCGCGAGACCGCGACCGGACGGCCGCGCCGGACCTGGGTGCTCGGCCCCGCGCTCGCGCTGGTCGTGATGGTGCTGGGCAACCCCGCGTTCGCGGCGGCGCAGTCGCACCTGCCGCTGATGGCCGCGGGGACCGCGACCGTGCTGGCGTCGGCGCTCACCGCCTGGCTGCTGCTCGTGCCGCGGATCATGGCCCGTCCCGTGCGCTGGGCCGCGGCCGTCCTGCTGCCGGTCGCCACCGCGGTCGCGTTCCTCACCACCGGGGTGCCGGCGCTCGTCGCGATCCTGGTCGCGGAGGCCGCCGCGGGCGTCGTGCTCACGGTCGCGCTCAAGACCCGCAGGCCCGCGCCGCCCGGGATCCCGCGCACCGCGCTCGCCACCGGCGGCGTCGGGCTCGGGCTGGTCGTCGTGCTGCTGCTCTACCTGCTGGACTACGACGTGCCGCTCGGCGTCGACAACGCGTGGGTGGTCGTGCTGGCGGCGGCGCTGCTCGCGACCGGCGGCCTGCGGTGGCGCACGCCGCCGGAGCCCGCCGAGGCCGCGGCGCCCACGACGGTCGAGGCGGGGGCCCGCGAGCCCGCTCCCCCGCTGCGGGCCAACGCGCTGCGGTTCCTCGTGCTGCCGTCCGCCGCACTCCTGCTGGTCGGCTGGGTGTCCGCCACCCTCGCCGCACCGGCCCCCGCTGCCGACGCGGACCCCGACACGTTCGTGGTGCTCGACTGGAACCTGCACTACGGCGTCGCCGCGCACACCGCGGTCGACCTGGAGCAGATCGCCCGCACCATCGAGGCGCAGGGCCCGGACGTCGTCGCGCTGCAGGAGGTGTCCCGCGGCTGGGTGCTGGGCGGCGGCGCGGACATGCTCACCTGGCTGGGCCACCGGCTCGGCATGCACGTGGCCTTCGCCCCGGCCGCGGACCAGCAGTTCGGCAACGCCCTGCTGTCCCGCACCGAGCTCACCGACGTCGAGGTCGTCGACCTGCCGTACGGCGCGGGACCGCAGGCGCGGTCGGCGCTCACCGCGCGGGTCGCGGGGCCCGGGGGCGCGTCCGTGCGGGTGACGTCGGTGCACCTGCAGCACCGGGACGACAACGTGGACACCCGGCTCGACCAGCTCGCGGCGCTCGAGGCCGCGCTCCCGGACGACGGGCCGTCGGTGCTGGCCGGCGACCTCAACGCCGAGCCGGGCTCCGCCGAGCTCGACGCGCTGGACGACGCCGGCTGGGTGAGCGCCATGGACACCGCGGGCGCCGAGGACGTCCTCACCCACCCGAGCAACGAGCCGACCGTCCGGATCGACTGGGTGCTCGGGCGGGGCGGGGTGACGTTCGCGGAGGCGCGGGTGCTCGCGGACGACTCCTCGGACCACCTGGCCCTGGTGACGGAGGTCCGGGCGGGCTGACCCGCGCCGGGGCCGCCCGCACGCCCGGGTTCAGCCCTGGTCGGTCCGGTGCAGCACCCGGGCCACCTCGCCGATCGAGCCCGACAGCGACGGGTACACCGTGAACGCGTTCGCCACGTCGTCGACCGTCAGGCTGTGCGACACCGCGAGCGTGATCGGGAAGATCAGCTCCGAGGCGCGCGGCGCCACCACGACCCCGCCGAGCACCGTGCCCGCCGTCGAGTGCGCGAACAGCTTCACGAAGCCGTCGCGGACGCCGAGCATCTTCGCGCGCGGGTTCCGGGCCAGCGGCAGCGTGTGCGTGACGAAGTGCGCGTCCCGCTCGATCAGCGCCGTCTCGCTCAGGCCGACCGTCGCGATCTCGGGGGCGGTGAAGATGTTCGCCGCCACCCCGCGCAGCTTCAGCGGCGCCACCGCGTCGCCGAGCGCGTGCGACATCGCGATCCGCCCCTGCATCGCCGCGACGGACGCCAGCGGCAGCACGCCGGTCACGTCGCCGGCGGCGTAGACGCCGCGCGCCGAGGTGCGGGACACCTTGTCGACCTCGATGTGGCCGGACGGCGTCGTGCGCACGCCCGACTCCGCGAGCCCGAGGCCCTCCGTGCTGGGGATCGACCCGACCGCAAGCAGCACGTGGGAGCCGTGGATCTCCCGCCCGTCCGCCAGGGTCACGACCACGCCGTCCTCGGTCCGGCGGGCCGCCTGCGCCCGCGAGCGCCCGACGACCTCCATGCCGCGGGTCCGGAACACGTCCTCGAGCATCGTCGCGGCGTCGGCGTCCTCGCCCGGCAGCACCCGGTCCCGGCTCGACACCAGGACCACCTGCGAGCCGAGCGACACGTACGCCCCGGCGAACTCGGCACCGGTGACGCCCGAGCCGACCACGATCAGCCGCTCCGGCAGGGCGTCCAGGTGGTAGAGCTGCGTCCAGGTGAGGATGCGCTCGCCGTCGGGCTGCGCGTCGGGCAGCGTGCGGGGTGTCGCGCCGGTCGCCAGGAGGACGACGTCGGCGTCGAGCGTCTCCTCCGCGTCGCCGGTGACCACGACCCGCTCCGGGCCGTCGAGCCGCCCGTGGCCGATCACCACGCGCACGCCCTCGCGCTCCAGCCGGGTGCGGATGTCGTGCGACTGCGCCAGCGCCAGGTCCCGCACGCGGGCGTTCACGGCGGCCAGGTCGATGCTGTGCCGGCGGCTGCGGCCGGTGTCGTGGGCGGGGTCCGCGTCCTCGCCGGGGCCCGCGGGCACGTCCAGGCGGATGCCCAGGTCCGGGGCGCGCTCCGCGATCGTCATCCACTCCGCGGTGGCGATCAGCGTCTTCGACGGGACCACGTCGGTGAGCACGGCGGCGCCGCCGAGGCCCGCGCGCTCGACGACGGTCACCTCCGCGCCGAGCCGGCGGGCGACCAGGGCGGCCTCGTAGCCGCCGGGACCGCCGCCGACGACCACGACCCGGGGCGCCGGGCGGCCGGCGTCGGCGGGGCCGGGCGCGGGCGCGGCGGCGCTGCTGGTCGAGGAGGCGGGCGGGGCGGCCGCGGCGTCGGGGGCGTCGGCCGCGGCGGGGGTGGTCGCGGCGGGGTCGGCGGGCGCGGGCGTGGGTGTCGACGACGTCACGGGTCCATCTTCCCGGTTCGCGCCGCGGACGCACCTCGCGCCACGCCCCGCCCGCTCCCGCACCCTCCCTTCGTCGAGATGGCAGCTCTCGGCTGTACGCGGGGGCGCCGGCGCAGTCGAGAGTTGCCATCTCGGCGAGGTGGGCCCGCGCGGTGCGGGACCTTCCGGGGTCCTGCGGGGCGGGTGCGGCCGGTACGCTCGACCGTTGCGACCGCACGTGCCCGCGCGCCGGGTCGCCACCCGAACCGACCCGCACCACCACCGCCGCACGCACCGCGAGGAGCACCCGCATGGCCGACGACGCCCGTCTCGACGACCCGACCACCGACCCGCTGGCCGTCGCGGCCGACGCCGCCGCGTACCTCGCGGAGGCGACCGGGGTGGAGAAGCACGACGTCGCGCTGGTGCTGGGCTCCGGCTGGGGCGGTGCCGCGGACCTGCTGGGCGAGACCGTCGCCGAGATCGCGGCCCCCGACGTCCCGGGCTTCGCGGCCCCGGCCGTCGTCGGCCACGTCGGCACCATCCGCTCCGTCAGGATCGCCGCGACCGGCAAGCACGCGCTCGTGCTCGGCTCGCGCACCCACCTGTACGAGGGCAAGGGCGTGCGCCGCGTCGTGCACGGCGTCCGCACCGCCGCGGCCGCCGGCTGCTCGACCGTCGTGCTCACCAACGGCTGCGGCGGCCTGAACCCGGCGTGGGGCCCGGGCACCCCGGTGCTGATCCGGGACCACATCAACCTGACGACCGTGTCCCCGCTGGAGGGCGCGACGTTCGTCGACCTGACCGACCTGTACGCCGGCCGGCTCCGCGACGTGGCGCGCGAGGTCGACCCGTCGCTGGACGAGGGCGTCTACGTGCAGTTCCGCGGCCCGCACTACGAGACCCCGGCCGAGGTGAGGATGGCCGGGATCATGGGCGGCGACCTGGTCGGCATGTCCACCACCATCGAGGCCATCGCGGCGCGGCACGTCGGCATGGAGGTGCTCGGCATCTCGCTGGTCACCAACCTGGCGGCGGGCGTCGGCGACGAGCCGCTGTCGCACGCGGAGGTCCTCGAGGCCGGCGCCGCGGCGGGCCCGCGGATCAGCCGGCTGCTGGCGGACATCGTCGGCCGCATCTGATCGACGCGCCGCGCCGCCCGGGGTCCCCCGGCGGCGCGGCGCCCAGCACGGCACCACCGCGGCCCCAGCGCCGCGCAGCAGGCAGCGAGGTCGGGGCGGGGCGCCCCGGGGAGGACGGCAGACGGATGACCGAGCGCACCGAGACCGGCGCGGACGTGACGGAGCAGGGCGACGCCTGGGCGGAGCTGGCGGGCCGGGTCCGCGAGTGGATCGCGGACGACCCCGACCCGCGCACCGCGGCGGAGCTGACCGCCCTGCTCGACCGCGCCGAGGCGGGCGAGCCGTCCGTCTCCGGTGGCGCCTCCCCCGAGGACCAGCAGTCGGCCACCGACGTGCGCGAGGCCCGCGAGGACCTGGCCGACCGGTTCCAGGGCCTGCTGCAGTTCGGCACCGCCGGCCTGCGCGGCGCCGTCGAGGGCGGCCCTCACCGGATGAACCGCGCGGTCGTCATCCGCGCCGCGTCCGGCCTGGGCGCCTACCTGCTCGGCGAGCTCGAGGGCGTGTCCCCCGCGCCGCGCGTGGTCGTGGGTCACGACGCCCGGCACGGCTCCGTCGACTTCGCGCGCGACACCGCCGCCGTGCTGACCGCGGTCGGCATCGAGGTCGTCATGCTGCCGCCGTACCTGCCCACGCCGGTCCTGGCGTTCGCCGTCCGGCACCTCGGCGCCGACGCGGGCGTCATGGTCACCGCGAGCCACAACCCGCCGCAGGACAACGGCTACAAGGTCTACCTCGGCGGCCGGGTCGTCACCGACTCCGGCCAGGGCGCGCAGATCGTCCCGCCGATGGACGCCGCCATCGCCGCCGAGATCGCGCGGGTCCCGTCGGTCGCCGCCGTGCCGCGCGCCGCCGAGGGCTGGTCGTCGGTCGGCCCCGAGATCGTCGACGCCTACGTCGCCGAGGTGCTCGGCCTCGCCGACCTGTCCGACGAGGCCCGCGCCCGGCACGCCGCGCTGCGCGTCGTGCTCACCCCGATGCACGGCGTCGGCGGCGGCACCGCCCGCCGGGTGCTCGCCGAGGCGGGCTTCACCGACGTGCACGTCGTGACGCTCCAGGCCGAGCCCGACCCCGACTTCCCCACGGTCGCCTTCCCGAACCCCGAGGAGCCCGGCGCCATCGACCTGGCCGTGGCGCTCGCCGCCGAGGTGCAGGCCGACCTGGTCATCGCCCTCGACCCCGACGCCGACCGCTGCGGGGCGGCCGTGATCGACCCGCGGGCGCGCACGCACATGAGCGCCGGCTCCGCGGGCTCCGACGGCTGGCGGATGCTGCACGGCGACGAGACCGGCGCGCTGCTCGGCAGCGTGACGGCTTCCCGGCTCGGGTCCGTCGGCGCGGCCGTGGCCGACGACGCGCCCGTGCTCGCCAACTCGATCGTGTCGTCGCGGCTGCTCGGCCGGATCGCCGCGCACGCCGGCCTCCGGCACGCCCAGACGCTCACGGGCTTCAAGTGGATCTCGCGCGTCGAGGGCCTCGTGTACGGCTACGAGGAGGCCCTCGGCTACTGCGTCGACCCCGCGCACGTGCGGGACAAGGACGGCATCTCCGCCGCGCTGACCCTCGCCGGCCTGGCCGCCCGCCTCAAGGCCGAGGGCCGCGCCCCGGTCGACGTCCTGGACGACCTCGCCCGGCAGCACGGCCTGCACCTCACCGACCAGCTGTCCGCCCGGTTCACCGACCTGTCGCAGATCCCCGAGACCATGCAGCGGCTGCGCGAGCACCCGCCGGTGGTGCTCGCCGGCTCGCCGGTCATGGCGGTCGTCGACCTGGCCGCGGGCTCGGACGCCGACCGCGAGGGCCTGCCCCCGACCGACGGCATCCGGCTGCTCACCCAGGACGACACCCGGGTCATCGTCCGGCCGTCCGGCACCGAGCCGAAGGTGAAGTGCTACCTCGAGGTCGTGGTGCCGGTCGAGGAGCACGCCTCGGTCGCGTCGGTCGGCGAGGCGCGGGTGGCCGCGCGGGCGCGGCTGGACGCGGTGCGGGCGGACGTGGCGGCGGCGCTGGGGCTCTGACGCCCGGCGTTAAGCGGTTGCGCGACGGTCATGCCGCCGTTGAGCATGACCGTCGCTGCTCGCAGAGTGTTCGCACCTGAGGGCTCGCGCATTCGGGTGACAGCCCAGGCTCTTCGTGACGATGCGAACCGGCGGACCTATCATCGAACGATGCCGTCTCGCCTGCCAGCGTTCAAGGATCTTCATTTCGGCCACCTGGACGCAAGCCAGGAAGCGGTTGAAGAGCCCGACCTCCTCCGTGACGGTTACTATGACTATCGAGAAGCCGTCTACGGAATTTCGGTGCGGCACACCTGGCTCCTTCTGGGCCCGAAGGGGTCGGGCAAGTCGGCTGTCCTCGAGTCCATTCGCCTGAACTGGGAGTCGGACCCGCAACGCTTCTTCACATACTGGGACCTCGGCAAGTTCCCAGTGAACGACGTGACTCGGATCGCCATGGGCCAGTCAGCTGGAGCGTCTCGCACTCAGGCCGCGTGGGAATTCCTGCTACTACTTCGCGTGATCGAGTCACTTGACCGCGATCAAGGCCTAACTTGTGCCGGATCGTTCACCAAGATGGTCAAGGGCCTCAAGGGAAACGGCCTACTTTCCGGGGACTGGATCTCCAGGGTCGCGCGATGGGCCGGGACGACGGTCAAATTCGACGCCAAGATCCTCGGCATCGAGTCGCAATGGACCCCCGACTCGGTAACACCGCTGGACGTCAGCGCCTACGTCCGGGAGCAACTGGCAACAGTCGAGACTTCAAGCAAGCACATAATCGCGCTGGACGGCCTCGACTCGTTCTTCTTCGAGGCCGAAGATGAATGGACCTCGTTGGCGGGCCTAACGTCCGCGCTATACTCCCTCAACCGCGAACTTCTCGACCTTCGGCTTCCGGTCGTTGTCGTAGCAGCGATCCGATCAGACATCCTCGACGTCCTCCCCGGGCCCGAGGTGACGAAGTTGAAACCCCATTCCGTACACCTTGACTGGCACGCGAACGGGATCGGCGCCAAGAACCACCTGTGGACGCTGCTGTCCAGGAAGGCCGGAGTGCGGCATCCTGACGTGCGAGACCTCGTCACGCAGTACCTGCAAACCCCCGTCGCAATCGGACCCCATTCCCGCCTTCCGGAGTTTCTGCTCGACAACACAAGGCTGCTGCCCCGCGATACTGTAGCCCTGATGGGCTTCTTGCAGAAATGCTATCTGGGTAACAATCACGTCACCGAAGGAGCTGCAAAGCGGGCGGTACAACTCTACGCGGAACAGTACTTTGTGAGCGAGATATTCGATAATCTTGCAGGCGTCCTTCCAGCGGGGAGCGCCAGGCACATAGGTGCATTCCGTGACGCGTTGCGAACTGCACCGTCGCGCTTCTTCGACATCACCTACTTACGCGACGAGCTCGAGGGCGACCTCGAAGCTCCGCAGATCAAGATGCTCCTGAAGCAGATGTTCGAGACCGGTGGCATCGGCATCCGCAATGGCCAGTACACGGATTTCGTTTTTCGGAAGGTCTCGGGCGCCGGGTTCACTACTCGTCATCAGTTCATGCTTCACGATGCACTTACGCGCGCGTGGAATCGCCCCTGGAAGTGATCGGCACCGCCCTATAGCAAAGCCCCGCTCTGAGCCAGAGCGGGGCTTTGCCCTTGGTGCGAAGCGACCTAGTACCCGCCGTCCGCCTCGAAGCCGCCGAGCACCGCGGCGGTGCCGGACAGGCCGAGCCGGGTCGCGCCCGCCTCGATCATCGCGAGGGCGTCGGCCGTGGTGCGGATGCCGCCCGAGGCCTTGATGCCGAGGCGGCCGCCGACGGTGGCGTTCATGATCTCGACGGCGTGCACGGAGGCGCCGCCGGCGGGGTGGAAGCCCGTCGAGGTCTTCACGAAGTCGGCGCCCGCGGCCTCGGCGGCCCGGCAGACCTCGACGATCTCGTGGTCGCTCAGCGCGGCCGACTCGATGATGACCTTGAGCACCACGGGCGCCGGGGTGGCGGCGCGCACGGCGGCGATGTCGGCCTGCACGTCGGCGAACCGGCCCTCCTTGGCGGCGCCGACGTCGATCACCATGTCGACCTCGTCCGCGCCGTCGGCGACGGAGCGGGCGGCCTCGGCGGCCTTGACGTCGCTGTGGTGCTTGCCCGAGGGGAAGCCGCACACGGTGGCGACCTTGAGGCCCTGCGCGTCCAGCGGCAGGAACGACGGCGAGACGCACACGGAGTACACGCCGAGCGACGCGCCCTCCGTCACGAGCGCCTCGACGTCCGCGCGGGTCGCCTCGGGCTTGAGCAGCGTGTGGTCGACGAACTGCGCCAGCGCGGCGGCGTCGAGGGACTGGGTCATGCGCGGTGCCTTCCTGTTCCGGTCGGTGCGTGACCGGGGACGATGACCCGGTCGATGAGGTCCTGGCGCTCGTCCGCGTGGACGAACGCGTGGCGGGCGGCGGTCAGGGTGACCGTCCGCACGTCGTCGAGGGTCCAGCCCGCCTCGGTGACGAGCAGGTGCAGCTCGCGGCTGAGGCCGGTGCGGGACTGCAGGCGGTTGTCGGTGTTCACCGTGACGGCGAACCCCAGCCGCAGCAGGGTCGTGACGGGGTGCTCGGCGATCGACGCGGCGGCGCCGGTCTGCAGGTTCGACGTCGGGCACACCTCGAGGGCGATGCCGCGGTCCCGGACCCAGTGCGCCAGGCGGCCCAGCACGGGCGCGCCGTCGTCGTCGTGCCGGATGTCGTCCACCAGCCGCACGCCGTGGCCCAGGCGCAGGGCACCCACGTCGACCGCCTCGTCCATCGAGTCGCGGCCCGCGGCCTCGCCGGCGTGCACCGTGACGGGGAACCGCGCGGTGCGCAGCTGCGCGAAGGCGGCGCCCAGGGCGCTCGCCGGGAAGCCCGCCTCGGGACCGGCGATGTCGAAGCCGACGACGCCCCGGTCCCGGTTGGCGAGCGCCAGGGCGGCGATCTCGTCGGCGCGGTCGGACTGCCGCATGGCGCACAGCAGCAGGCGGGCGCGGATCGGGCGGCCGTCCGCGGCCGCCTCGGCCTCGCCCTCGGCGAGCCCCTCCAGGACGGCGTCGACGGCCTGCTGCAGCGACAGCCCGCCCTCCTGGTGCAGCTCCGGGGCGAACCGCTCCTCGACGTACACGACGCCGTCGGCGGCCAGGTCCAGCACCGCCTCGCGCGCGACCCGGCGCAGGGCCTTGGGCCGCTGCATGACGGCCAGGGTGTGGCTGAACGTCGCGATGTACGCCTCGAGGCTGCCGCTGTCCGCGGCGTCCCGGAACCAGGCCGCCAGCGCGTCCGGGTCGGTCGCCGGCAGCTCGTGCCCGACCTTCTCCGCGAGCTCCACGACGGTCCGCGCGCGCACGCCCCCGTCGAGGTGGTCGTGCAGCAGGACCTTGGGCAGCGCGACGATCTGCTCGAAGGTCACGGTCATGCGCCCACCGTAGTGGCCGGGCGCCCGGAACCCCGCATCGGGGAGCCGGGCGCCCGGGCGGCTTGTCCGCGGCGCGGGGGGACCTCAGGGGTAGTCGTCCCGCTCGTCCTCGGGGACGGGCGTCTTCTGCTCGGCGACGTCGCCCGGGTCGGCCTCGCCGACCAGGTCGGGCCGCGGGTCGTCCGGCTCGTAGGCGCCGTCGCGGGCGTCGCTGTCGTCATCGGGCCGGACCTCCGGCAGGTCGGTCAGCTCGGGCTCGACGAGCCCGGCGTCGCGCCAGGTCCGGTCGCCGGGAACGGTGCTCATGTCCACTCCTCCGGTCGGCGGCGGGGTACACCCCCATCGTGTCCCGGACGCGCGCGACCCGCCAGGCCGGACCGGTGCCGTCGGGGTGTCAGCGGGCCGGGGTCGGCAGGAGCGCCCAGGCCAGGTGGGTCCAGTGCCCGAGCGCCGGCACCGGGCCGGACGGGGAGCGCAACGCCGCGAGCGGAAGCGGCAGCACCGCCCCGGCGCCCGGCTCGTAGACCCGGTAGTCGTCACCCGCGCGGCCCACGGCCAGGACCACGTGCCGCGGGACCGCGGCCCCGAGGCCGCCGGACAGGTCGCCGCCCGAGTACAGCGGCACGGGGATCCCGCGGTCGAGCGCGGCGTCGACGCGCGCCAGCAGGTCGTCGACCTCCGGCGTCCGGGTGTCGTCGACCAGCACCGACCGGTACCGCACGCCCGGGAACCGGGCCAGGCGCGCGGCGCCCCACGGCGGCGTGCCGAGCGAGCGCGGCCAGGGCAGCACGCCGGCGAGCGCCCGGGCCGTGCTGCGCCGGTGCAGGGCCGCCTGGAGCAGCCCCCAGCGCGCCGCGGCGGCCTCCTCGCCGGTGGCCGAGGCGTGCACGACCCGCCCGTCCGGCGTGCGGAACCAGGTCGGGGCGTCGGGGTGGTGCGGGTCGGCGGGCTCGGGCAGGTCGAGGCCGGCCAGCTCGGGCGGGCGCGGCCCGTCGGGCAGCCGCCCGGACACGAGCCAGAGCGCGAGCCGCGGGTCGCCGGCGGCCGCGAGCAGGCCCAGGACGGCTGCGCCGCACGTGGTGCCGTCGACCTGGCGCGCGGCGGCGGTGCCCCAGCGGACCATGCGGCCGGCGGGGACGTCGAGCGGGGCGAGCACCTGCGCGCGCCGCCGGGCGTCGAGGCCGTCGAGGGCGTCCGCGGGCAGGGCGCCCCGGGCGACGGCGGCGGCGAGCGCGACGCCGTCGACGCGGGACGGCGCCGGGCTGTCCGCCCCGCCGGCCGCGCCGCGTGCGACCCCGCCGCCCGGTGCCGGCGGCACCACCCGGCCACGCAGCGCCCGCAGCACCGTCGTCAGCTGCCCGCTGCGCCACCCCGATCGCGCGCCCACGCCCGCTCCCCTCTCCGGCCGAACGCCCATTCTCACCCGTCCGACCCGTCCGCTCCTCGCCGAGTGGGCACTCGATGTCCCCACCGCGGGCCCGGAAGGGACATCGAGTGCCCGCTCGGCGACCGGGGAGACCTGCGAGCGGGCGGTCGGGGCCGGTCGCGGGCCGGTGTACGGCGAGGCCCCGCAGCGCACGCGCGCTGCGGGGCCTGCGCGCTCGCGTCAGGAAGCCGCGATGCGGTCCAGGACCAGCGGGGTCGGCGCCACGGCCTCGGCCGCGACGTCGAAGCCGCCCTCCAGGGCCTCCTTCGCGCGCTCGAACCGCTCCGGGGTGTCCGTGTGCAGGGTCAGCAGCGGCTGCCCCGCGCGGACCGCGTCACCGGGCTTGGCGTGCAGCTCGACGCCCGCGCCGGCCTGCACCGGGTCCTCCTTGCGCGCGCGACCCGCGCCCAGGCGCCACGCCGCGATGCCCACCGCGTACGCGTCGAGCCGGGTCAGCACCCCGTCGGCGGGCGCGAGGACCTGCTCGGTGTGCCGCGCGACCGGGAGCGTGGCGTCGGCGTCGCCGCCCTGCGCCTCGATCATCCGGCGCCAGACGTCCATCGCGCGGCCGTCCGTCAGCGCGGCCCGCACGTCGAGCCCCGGGCGCCCGGCGGCGGCCAGCATCTCCTCGGCCAGCGCGACGGTCAGCTCGACGACGTCGGACGGCCCGCCGCCCGCGAGCACCTCGAGCGACTCCCGGACCTCGAGCGCGTTGCCCGCCGTGAGGCCGAGCGGCGTCGACATGTCGGTGAGCAGCGCGACGGTGTTCACGCCGGCGTCGGTGCCCAGGTCGACCATGGTGCGCGCGAGCTCGCGGGCGCGGTCCAGGTCCTTCATGAACGCGCCGGATCCGACCTTGACGTCCAGCACCAGCGCACCGGTGCCCTCGGCGATCTTCTTGCTCATGATCGACGACGCGATGAGCGGGATCGCCTCGACGGTGCCGGTCACGTCGCGCAGGGCGTAGAGCTTGCGGTCGGCGGGCGCGAGGCCCGAGCCGGCCTGGCAGATCACGGCACCGGGGCCGTCGAGCTGCGCCATCATCTCGTCGTTCGACAGCGCCGCGCGCCAGCCCGGGATGGACTCCAGCTTGTCGAGGGTGCCGCCGGTGTGGCCGAGGCCGCGGCCGGACAGCTGCGGGACCGCGACGTCGAACACGGCCACCAGCGGGGCGAGCGGCAGGGTGATCTTGTCGCCGACGCCGCCGGTCGAGTGCTTGTCGGCGGTGGGCCGGCGCAGGCCGGAGAAGTCCATCCGCTCGCCGGAGGCGATCATCGCCGCGGTCCACCGCGAGATCTCCGCGCGGTCCATGCCGTTGAGCAGGATCGCCATGTTGAGGGCGGACATCTGCTCCTCGGCCACGACACCGCGGGTGTACGCGTCGATGACCCAGTCGATCTGCGCGTCCGTCAGGCGGTGCCCGTCGCGCTTGGCGACGATGACGTCGACGGCGTCGAACTTCTCGGTGCTCACGAAGACTTCCTCTCGACCAGGTCGGACGGCCCGAACGCGTCGGGCAGCACCTCGGTCATCGGCTTGATCCCGCTCACCGTGTCGACGAGCAGGTCGGGACCCCCGTGCTCCCACAGGAGCTGGCGGCAGCGGCCGCACGGCATGAGGGCGTTCCCGTGGGCGTCCACGCAGGCGAACGCCACGAGACGCCCGCCGCCGGACACGTGCAGCCCGGACACGAGCGCGCACTCGGCGCACAGGGTCAGGCCGTAGGAGGCGTTCTCGACGTTGCAGCCGACGACCACGCGGCCGTCGTCCACCAGCGCCGCGACGCCGACGGGGAACTTCGAGTACGGGACGTACGCGCGGTGCATCACCTCGGTGGCGGCGGCACGCAGGGCGTCCCAGTCGATCTCCGGCACAGCCGGTCTCCTGTTCTCCCCGGGCGACCGGGGCGTCTCACGGCACCTGCTCGGACGCTCCCGAGTGTGCCCGTGAAGCACGACCGCCGCCGCCCTGCGCGGGCGACGGCGGTCGTGACGTGCTCACTTCACGTAGGCGATGCCCTCCGCGGCGGGCGCGCGCACCCGGCCGACCAGCCCGGCGACCGCGAAGATCGTCACCACGTACGGGGTCATCAGCATGATCTGGCTCGGGATCGGCGTGCCGATGATGCCGAGCACCACCTGCAGGTTGTCCGCGAAGCCGAACAGCAGGGCCGCGGCCAGGGCGCCCTTCGGGCTCCACCGGCCGAGGATCATCGCGGCGAGGGCGATGAAGCCCTTCCCGCCGGTCATCTCCTTGCCGAACGCCAGACCGTTCGCGACCGTGAAGAACGCGCCGCCGAGGCCGGCGATGGCGCCGCCGAGCAGCGTGTTCCACACGCGGGTGCGGTTGACCTTGATGCCGACGGTGTCCGCGGCCTTGGGGTGCTCGCCGACGGCCCGCATGCGCAGGCCCCAGCGGCTGCGGAACACCAGCACCTGCAGCACGATCACCACGACGTACATGAGGTACACGAGGATCGTCTGCCGGAACAGCACCGGGCCGATGATCGGGATGTCCGAGAGCCCCGGGATCGCGAGCGTCGGCAGGCGCGGCGGCGCGTTCAGCGTGTCGGCGTTCTCCTTGAGCACGGTGGAGAACAGGTAGCTCGTGATGCCCACGACCAGCACGTTGAGCACGACGCCGACGATGATCTGGTCGACCACGTACTTGATCGCGAACGCGACGAGCAGGGCGGAGACGAGGGCACCGGCGATGGGCGCGGCGATCAGGCCGACGTAGGCGCTGGAGGTGATGGTCGCGACCACGGCCGCGAGGAACGCGCCGGCGAGCAGCTGGCCCTCGATCGCGATGTTGATGATGCCGGACCGCTCGCTGACCAGGCCGGCGAGGGCGCCGAACACCAGCGGCACCGCGAGGAACAGCGACCCCTGCAGCAGGCTCGTGAGGGGCAGCGGCTGCGCCTTGCCCGCCACGGCCCACGTGAGCAGGGCGAACACCAGCGCGACCGCGTAGACGGCGGGCAGCCAGACGCCGACCTTGCGGCGGGTCCGCGCCGCCTGGAACGACCAGGCCGCGAGCCCGAGGGCGATCAGGCAGAGCACGATCGCGGTGAGCTTGGACGGGACGGAGAACGCGATGTTCTCCCCCGGCGCGAACATGGTGAACGAGGTCTCCCGGCCCGAGGCGGGCAGGATCCCGAACAGGAGCAGCGCGACCGCGGCGACCGCGCCGTAGGCGATCGGCGCCTTGTACGAGATCGGCGGCAGCGGCTTGCCCGCCGCGGCGCGCGCGGGGGCGGGGGCGGCGACGGCGCTCACGCGGCGGCCTCCTTGACGACGGGCGCGGCGAGCTCGGCCGGCTGGGCGCCGGGACCGCGGGGGGACGGGAGGCGGAACACCGCGCGCACCAGCGGGGGCGCCGCGATGAACAGCACGACGAGCGACTGGACGACGAGCACGATGTCGATCGGCGTGCCGGTCCGGGACTGCATCGCGAACCCGCCGGCGCGCAGGGCGCCGAACAGCAGGCCGGCGAAGAAGGTGCCGAGCGGCTTGGACCGGCCGAGCAGGGCGACCGTGATCGCGTCGAACCCGAAGCTGGCCGCGATCCCGGCGGTGAGGACCTTCTCGGTCCCGAGCACCTGCGCGGTGCCCGCCATGCCGGCCAGGCCGCCGGCCACGAGCATCACCAGCAGGTACATGCGGTTGACGTTGATGCCCGCGGTGCGGGCGGCGTTCGGGTTGGACCCGACCGCGCGGAACGCGAACCCGATCGTCGACCGGTTCATCAGCCACCACACGAACACGGCGGCGAGGATCGCGACGACGAAGCCGAGGTGCAGCCGGAACTGCGGCCCGAGCAGCTGCGGGTACAGCGCGTTCTCGGCGATCGGCGGGGACACCGGGTTGTTGCTGTCGCCGCGCTTGAACGCCGACGTGGTCAGCAGGTAGCCCACCAGGTAGATCGCGATGTTGTTGAGCATGATCGTGACGATCACCTCGTTGGCGCCGGTCCGGGCCTTGAGGTAGCCGGCGATGCCGGCCCACAGGCCGCCGCCGATGACGCCGCCGATCACCGCGAGCAGCAGGTGCAGCACGGGGGGCAGGTCCCAGGCGAAGCCGATGTAGCCGGCGAAGATCGCGCCGAGGATGATCTGGCCCTGCGCACCGATGTTGAACATGCCGGCCCGGAAGCCGATGCCCAGGCCGAGGCCCGCGAGGATCAGCGGGACGGACCAGGTCATCGTCTCGGTGATCGGGCGGATCCCGCGGGCGAACGTCGCGGCACCCGGGTCGAAGACGGCGCCCTGGAACAGCGCCACGTACGCGCCCCAGACCGCGTCCCACGCCGCCGAGAAGAAGTCCGCCGGACGCGCGAAGAAGTACCCCGCGGCGTCCTGCACGGCGCTGTCGGCGGCCGCGATCAGTACGCCGGAGATGACGAGCGCGAGCACCAGGGCGGCGACCGTCACCAGCCAGCTGCTCTCCAGCATCTCGCGGAGCGCGCCCTGGGCGCGCGACTCGAGGCCGTCGTCGCGGCGCGCCGGCGCGGTGGACCCGGCCGGCGGCTGCTCGGGGGCGGGGGTCGCCTGGCTCACTTGCTCTCCTCCTCGGAGGCCTCGATGTCGGCCTCGCCGAGCACGGTGTGGTGGGTCGCGGCCTGCTGCACGGCCTCGGCCTGCGGGACGCCGGCCATCATCAGGCCGAGCACGTCGCGGTCGGTGCCGCCGGGGACGATGCCGACGATCCGGCCGCGGTACATGACCACGATCCGGTCCGCCAGGGCGAGCACCTCGTCGAGCTCGGTCGAGACGATGATCACCGGGGTGCCGGTGTCCCGCTCCTGCACGATCCGCTTGTGCACGAACTCGATCGACCCGACGTCGAGACCGCGAGTGGGCTGCGACGCGATGAACAGCCGCAGCGGGCGGGACATCTCGCGGGCCAGGACGACCTTCTGCTGGTTGCCGCCGGACAGCGTGCCGGCGTGCGCCTCGGTCGACGGCGTGCGGACGTCGAACTCGACCGTCCGGCGCTCGGCGTTCTCCTGGACCCGCTTCGGGTCGAGGGAGATCCCGCGGGCGAACGGCGCGCGGTCGTACAGGTCGAGGATGAGGTTCTCGGCGACCGAGAAGTCGGCGACGACGCCGTCCTCGGTCCGGTCCTCGGGGACGAACCCGACCCCGGCGTCGAGCACCTGCTTGACCGTGCGGCCGACCAGCTCGGTGCCGTCGAGCACGACGGACCCGGCCACCGGCTGCTGCAGGCCGAGGATGACCTCGGTGAGCTCGGTCTGGCCGTTGCCCTGCACGCCCGCGACCGCGACGATCTCGCCCCGGGCCACGTCGAACGACACGTCGTCGACCTGGCGCACGCCGGCCTCGTCGAGCACGGAGAGGTTCCGCACCTGCAGGGCGACCTCGCCTGGCTGCGCGGGCGCGCGGTCGACGCCGAGCGAGACGGACCGGCCGACCATGAGCGAGGCCAGCTCGGTCTCCGCGGCGTCGGGCCGCGCGCTGCCGACGACCTTGCCGCGCCGGATGACCGTGATCCGGTCCGCGACGGCGCGGACCTCACGGAGCTTGTGGGTGATGAAGACGATGGACGTGCCCGCCGCCTTCAGCTGCCGCATGATCGCGATGAGCTCGTCGGTCTCCTGCGGCGTCAGCACCGCGGTGGGCTCGTCGAGGATGAGGACCTTCGCGTCCCGGGACAGCGCCTTGATGATCTCGACGCGCTGCTGCGCGCCGACCGGGAGGTCCTCGACCAGGGCGTCGGGGTCGACGTCGAACCCGAACCGGTCGGAGATCTCCTTGACGCGGCGGCGGGCCGCGGTCAGGTCCAGCATGCCGCCGCCCTTGACGGGCTCGTACCCGAGGACGACGTTCTCCGCGACGGTGAACACCGGGACCAGCATGAAGTGCTGGTGCACCATGCCGATGCCCGCGGCCATCGCGTCGCCCGGGCCGGCGAACTCCACGGCCCGCCCGTCCACGAGGATCTGGCCCTCGTCCGGGTCGTAGAACCCGTACAGCACGTTCATCAGGGTGCTCTTGCCGGCACCGTTCTCGCCCAGCAGCGCGTGGATCTCGCCGGGCTCGACCACCAGGTCGATGTGGTCGTTCGCCACCAGGGCGCCGAAACGCTTGGTGATCCCCCGCAGCTCGAGCTTCACGTGGGACTGCTCCTTCGGTCGATCGTGTCGCTGCGCACACTAGGCCAAACCGGACGGCCGGAGACAGCCGCAAGGTCCCGGGTGCGCGGGTGAACGCAGCGGTGGCCCGGGCAGGCGGCCGGCCC